>MAXR01000167.1:0-1698 GCA_001751155.1 Desulfuromonadales bacterium C00003068
GGCATCGTAGTCACCACTAGCTAAAGCATTATCGACCATCTCAGCAGTGATAGGTTGACCCCATTCGGCACTAAATAGATCAGCGGGGATGCCGCAACGCTTAGTGACATCGTGCCACTTGGTGCTGAAAGCGCCATTGCCAAAGTTGGCGCAGCGTTTTTGCACCAGATTACGCACTGCCCCTTCCATGATGCCGAAGGCACTACAGGTGGCTAAAAATACTGGATCTTTGGTGTTGAGCAGGGTTTGTAGTTGTCCGGTAACGCTGGCGTGCAGAGTGGCATATTCGGGCATCCGGTGGCCAATCATCGGTGCAGACATGGCAGCAAAAACGTCACTACTGACTTCTACTGGGCCGGGGATGAAAAGTTTTTTTACCATGATGATTCCTTTCGGGAGCCTCTTTAATGGGAGTCTCATGAGTCGTTTGGTTGATGCGTTGCTTGTGCAACTGCTTGAAATATAACCTATTTTTTGTGTTGATTCTGTGGTTTATCATGGGTGAAAAATGGTGTCAAGTTCTTGTCCTGTTCTGTTTGGTTCGCAAGGGTGTGGCCGGACTGTTTTTTTTCCCGAGTTACCCCTTGACTTTCCCCTGTCACTGATTATATTTTCCCTTGTTGTTAGCACTCCTTTCTTGTGAGTGCTAACGTTTGTTTTTGCGCTAACTTAATTGGTACTTTTGGCATAACGCCACAACATTTATTTAAATTTAAAGGAGACAGAGAATGAACATCAGACCTCTGCAAGATCGCCTAATCGTTGAGTGTATTGAAGAAGAAACAATGACCGCTGGTGGTATTATCATTCCTGATACCGCATCAAAAGAGAAGCCACAAGAGGGTCTTATTGTTGCTGCTGGTAAGGGCAAGGTAACAGCTGAAGGTAAAGTTCTCGCTCTTGATGTAAAAGTGGGCGATCGTGTGCTGTTTGGCAAGTATGCTGGCAGTGAAGTTAAAGTTGAAGGCAAGGCGTTCTTAATTATGCGCGAAGATGATATTCTCGGTGTGGTTGAAAAATAATCATCGATTGTTGAAATAATCTGTACCATTAATATGCTTATTTAAAAATACATAGGAGTTTCCATACCATGGCTGCAAAAGAGATTAAGTTTTCCGAAAGTGCCCGCGCTAGTATTCTTGCCGGTGTTAATATGCTCGCTGATACCGTAAAAGTAACCTTGGGACCTAAAGGTCGTAATGTTGTTATCGATAAATCTTATGGTGCTCCATTGATCACCAAAGATGGCGTTTCAGTTGCTCGTGAGATTGAGCTCGAAGACAAGTTTGAAAACATGGGTGCTCAACTGGTTAAAGAGGTTGCTTCTAAAACTTCTGATATCGCTGGTGACGGTACAACTACTGCTACGGTTCTCGCTCAAGCGATCTACCGCGAAGGCGTAAAGCTGGTCACTGCGGGTCACAACCCAATGGAGATCAAGCGCGGTATTGATAAGGCGATTGAAGCAGCAGTGGTGGCACTACGTGAGCTTTCACAGCCAATTCAAAATCACAAAGAGATCGCTCAGGTTGGTACGATTTCAGCGAACAGTGATGAGACCATTGGTAACATCATTGCTGAAGCGATGGACAAAGTCGGTAAAGAGGGTGTTATCACCGTTGAGGAAGCTAAATCAATGGATACCTCTTTAGAAACAGTTGAAGGGATGCAGTTTGATCGCGGTTACCTTTCCCCTTA
>MAXR01000167.1:1716-6522 GCA_001751155.1 Desulfuromonadales bacterium C00003068
TGATCTACGACAAGAAGATCTCTAACATGCGTGATCTGCTCCCTATTCTTGAGCCAGTGGCCAAGATGGGCCGTCCTCTTATGATTATCGCTGAAGATGTTGATGGCGAAGCGTTGGCAACATTGGTTGTTAACAAGCTGCGTGGCACATTGAACGTTGTTGCAGTTAAGGCTCCTGGTTTTGGTGACCGTCGTAAGGCGATGCTAGAAGATATCGCAACTCTGACTGGTGGTCAGGTGATCTGCGAAGAGATGGGCTTCACTCTTGAGAATGCAACAGAAGATATGCTCGGTACAGCTAAGCGTGTTGTGGTTGATAAAGACAATACCGTCATTATCGACGGCGCTGGTGATGAAGCAGCTATCAATGGCCGTGTGAAAGTTATCCGTGCTCAAATTGCTGAAAGCAGCAGCGAGTATGATCGTGAGAAATTGCAAGAGCGTCTCGCTAAGTTGGTTGGTGGTGTGGCGGTTGTTAAGGTTGGCGCTGCAACTGAAACCGAGATGAAAGAGAAAAAAGCTCGCGTTGAAGATGCACTCCATGCAACCCGTGCCGCAGTTGAAGAGGGTATCGTCCCTGGAGGCGGTGTCGCTCTGATCCGTTGTATCGCAACTGTTGATGCATTAGAGCTCCCTGGCGAGCAGAAATTCGGTGTCCAGATCATCAAGCGCGCTCTCGAAGAGCCTTTACGTCAAATTGCTTCAAATGCTGGTCTCGAAGGTTCTATCGTTGTTAACAATGTTAAGAACAGCGAAGGTTCATTTGGTCTGAACGCTGCAACCGATGAGTATGTTGATCTCCTCGAAGCCGGTATTCTTGATCCAACAAAAGTAACTCGTAGTGCACTGCAAAATGCGGCATCTATTGCCGGCCTCATGCTGACAACTGAAGCATGTATTGCAGACGTTGCTGGTGATGACGCTGCTGCTGGCGGCATGCCTGGTGGCATGGGCGGCATGGGCGGAATGCCTGGCATGATGTAACAATCAGTTTCACTGTTAGTTGAAAAAGCCCCCTGTCGTTATCGACAGGGGGCTTTTTTTATGCTGTTTTTTTGTTGTCTAAAAGAGGGACGTTGTGCGAGAAGTGTTTCGTGGCGAATTTAGACATAATATTAGGTAGTAGAACGCAGTTATATGGTAATTTGTGAGAGAATGTGTGCAAGTTCCTGAATATATGAAATTAAACATACAAAATCCCTTGACAATATTTTTCTTCTGAATGTAAATAGAACAGGGTTTAACTGTTGAGGCTGTGACACGCTGTGTCAAAAATACAACACATTGTTGTGCAGCGTTGACAGCTTGGCCCTTTCGCAGAGAGTGAAAATCAGCGAAAAACCGTTCTAAAGTCAGGTTTTACCAGTTGTTAGAATTTTAAACCTTGCTTGGTATACAAGGTGCATAAGTCCTAATAATGTTAGATTATTGTTAGTGTGGCAGGTTTCGCGCTTATAGATAGAGTGTTTATCTGTAGCAGGCAGCGTTATGTGGATGCTTAGTCACACGGGTATGGGGTATTTAACGAGGAAGCAACAAGGAGGAAACACAGTATGAGAAGAATTTTTGTAGCTCTAGCAGTAATGCTGAGTATGGCTGTTCCTGCCATGGCGGTTGATTTTACGTTCCATGGTGATTTTAATCACCGCTTCCGGATGTACACTAATCAGGCTGGTTTTTTTGATGGTGTTGACAAAGGTGAGCGGCTTACAAGAACAGCACTTGTCAGAAAAGATACAAATAATGATACAATGGGTGAGCTCAAGTATCGTTTGTGGACCACAGCTGCTAGTGATGATGGTGCAATCAAGGGTGTGTTTGCGATTGAATTAGGTGGCATTCAATTTGGTAAAGGCACTGATGGTGACTTTAGTGGCGATGGTAGAACAATTGAAGCGCGCTTGGCATATACCGATTTCGCTTTAGCCGGTGGCCGTGCACGTATGGGCTTGATGCCAATTAAGGTTAATAAATTCTTGTGGAATGAGACTGTAACCGGCGTAGATTATAAAGTTGCTGCTGGTGCTGGCGATCTAACCGTTGGTTGGTTTCGTGGCTATGAAGTTACTGATACTGACAACAGCCCCGCGGATCTCGATGCTTTCTTGGTACGTTATGATCTGAAGCCTGCGGACGGTACTAAGGTTGGCTTCTTTGGTTTGTGGCAAACCAGTGATGGTGATACTCAAGGTGATGTAGATAACGGTACCGCAACTGCTACAGCCCCCACGCATTACTATACCAAAGGTTTTACAGGTTGGGATCTAGATCTTTATACTGTTGGTGTTGATGGTAGCATGAAAGCTGGAAATATGTTCGCTAACTGGGATCTGATGTACCAGATGGGCGACTTCATGGAAGAGCAGGATTTCGGTGGCTATTTTGCGCACTTTGATGTTGGTGTTAAGCTGGGCAAAGGTAAGTTGACCTACACATTCTGGTATGCATCTGGTGATGATGATAGCAATGATGGTGATATGGATGCATTTATCGCCACCGATATCGACATTAATTCAGAGTATTCAGTGATTCTTTTCGAAGGCTACACTGACGACGATTATTTCTCATCTTCTCCTTACCTCCAGGATAAAGGCATGATCCTGAACCGTCTTGGTTATGACTATCAAGTTACCGATAAGTTGAAGGTTGGCGCAGCTGCTTTGTATCTGATGACCGCTGAAGATATTGGTAATGATACAAATGGTGATGGTAAAGTTGACCAATATGCGGATGATACTTTGGGTGTTGAATTTGATGCTTACGCAAGCTACAAGTTGTTTACTAATACCGAAGCAGCGATTCAGTTTGGTTACCTAATGGCAGATGATGCTATGGACTACTATGAATTTGAACAAGATGGTAGCTCTGACGAAGATATCTTTATCATTAGTTCACGTATCCGTTACAAGTTCTAAGTTTAGAAAATGTTAGTACAAAAAAGGCCGGACATTTGTCCGGCCTTTTTTATGTTCAGCGTAAGCGTAAAAGGGTATAGTGCGTGTTTAAATTATAATTTCATTAGCTCATTGTGAGCTAACAATTCATGAATATGGTGTTTCATTCGTTGAATGTTCAATTCTCTCGTTGGAGGTACATGTGAAGTCAAGAACACTAGTTCGGGTTTTGATACTAAGTTGCGTAGCAGTGCTCTGGAGTGTGCAAGGGTGGGCGCTATCAACAGCACAAATTGCTAAGGATTTTAGTTCGGTCTCGGGCTATGTGGTTATGGCAACGGGGAATGAATATATTATTGACCTTGATAGTGCTCAGGGTGTTGCAGCGGGTGACCTTTTTAGTGTGGTGACTAAGGGTGGCAATATTGTTCATCCGGTCACAAAAAAGATTATTGGTACCTTAGATACCGTCAGTGCTGTTTTAAAAGTAACGCGGATCAAATCAGGTTACTCATATGCAGTTAAAGTTCGTGGTGATGGTGACCTCAGTGCCGGTACAGAGATTAATCGCTTTGATAGTGTCAATGCTACCTTTCAAGATCAAACTGGTAACTCTGAAGTATTAAAAGCTGAATTGATGGCGGCATTGCCTAGATTGCAATGGCAAGGTGACTCTAAGGTTGCTGATGCCGATCTCGCTTTTGTGGCTACCGCAGCTGGCGTGCAGGTCCGCGATAGTTCAGGCCAATTGCTGCGCTCTTACCAAGCGGGCCAGACTATTGCTGCGCCTGTTCCGAGTACAATGAATCTTACCGCAGCGGTTCCACAGGTTGCAGTTCCTCAGGTTGCTATGGCACAGCAAGGGCCAGTGACCTATCAAAGCCGAAGTCAGGTTGGTGGTTTTGGAACCAGTGCTCTGAATATGCAATTCCCCCGCTTTGTTAAGGTGGGACAATTTGATACCACCACGGTGATGTCAGATTTTGAAAAATTCAACGATCAACTGTATCTCGCTTCGACAGACGGTAGTGCTATTAAGGTTTATCGTGTCGGCGAAACTATCGAGCTTGCAGGTCAGGGCGATAGCATCACAATGGGGCAAATTCTCAGTGTGAGTTGGTGGCAACCTCAGGGTGACCCGGCGCTGTATTTAGTGGTAACTGTTTGGGGTGATGACCGTGTTGAAAGCGATATTTTACGCTGGGATGGTCAAGCCTTCAGTGCCGTGAAAAAAGGTTTTAACCGCTTTCTTGCAGGCTTTGATGCCGATGGCAACGGAACATCAGAATTGTTGATTGGTCAGGATTTTGATCGTGAAATGTTCTATGCATCGCGCTTTAATGCTTACTCTCTGAATGGTGACACGTTGGTGCGCTCAGAGCTACAATTTAAGTTACCAAAGTTATTTCGCGTTATTGGCGGCCTACTCTCTGACGTAACAGGCGATGGCCAACCGGAAGCAATCTTTATTCGTAACCGCCGTTTGTATGTTTATGCGGGCGAAAATCAACTCTACAAATCAAGTAAAGAGATGGGCGCTTCACTCTCAGGAGTCACCTACGATATTGACCCAAGTGCCCAAAACCCAATGATCACCTCCGCATCGTGCGCCGTAGCGCCTGTTGCTGCTGATCTTGATGGCGATGGTAAACCAGAGATTGTGGCTATAAGTGCTGAGGGTACTTACCTTCAGGCTGTAGGTGTTAGTTCATCCATCAACAAAAGTTGGTTATCAGTGTTAAAATATCAAGATGGTATGATGATGAAAGGAACGCTCGGTGATAAGCTCGAGCGTCCTATTCAAGGTTTGGCGGTTGATAACGGTAAGGCGATCATGGTGGCGACCGATGTTGCCGGAATCCTCGATGGTGCTGCGGCGAGTTATGTGTTAGCGGTTCCCGTTCAGTAATTGC
>MAXR01000168.1 GCA_001751155.1 Desulfuromonadales bacterium C00003068
GAGTCATCGTTGTTGATGGTTGCAGCCTTACAAAGAGAGCAGCAAATGGCATTGGCTGGCGAATTTCTGGCAACTCTTACTGCCGATCAGTTTTCAGGTAAGGAACAGACGCGCTACTATCAGTTGAAATCTGAGGAGTTGCTCTTTCTCCATCAACCGTTACAAGCCCTTGTTGTACTGCGCACAGCACTACAGCAGTCCGCATATTCTGATCAAGCACAGCTTTTTTCTCAATCCCAACAGATTTTAAAACAACTTGATGACGCTGAGCTCGCTGAAGTTGGTTTCATGTTTGCTGAAACAGAACTCAATGATGCTTTTTCGTTGTTTAAGGCGCAGCAGGCCATTGAAGCGGGTGATGAAGCACTTGCCCGTCAAATTGCTGAACCACTTATCTCTCGTGCCCAAATAATCGCCGCAAAGTTTGCTGCCGCTAACGTCTTGGATCAGGTGCATGGTCAGCGTTGGCAGCAACGCGCTGTGGGGGTGGTGTTGCCGTTAACTGGCCGTTATGCGCCTTTTGGTAATCTGGTTCGCCAAGGGATCGAATTGGCATTATCAGAAGCGATGGCGCAGCCGGTGTACTTTATTTACCGCGATAGTCAGGCCGACGCGCAACACGCTGCGCAAGTGGTTAATGAGTTGGTAAATGGTGATAGAGTCATGGCAGTTATTGGCCCATTGATGGGTGATGCCGCTCAGGCCTCAATCGCCATTGCGGAGGCAGCAAAAGTACCGTTGCTGACGTTGTCGCATCGGCAGGGATTGCCAGAACAGGGTGAGTATGTTTTTCGCAACTCTCTGACCACTCAACAACAGGTCGACCTCCTCGCTGATTACGCGATTGATGAATTAGGTCTAAATAGCTACGCGATTTTGGCCCCAGATTCACGCGCTGGACAGGAATTCTCCCAGCAGTTTGCTGCGGCGATTGAGAGCCGTGGTGGCGATATTGAGTATCGGATGACATTTGCCGAACAAGCGACTGACTTTCGCCGCAAATTGTTGTTAATGAAGGGGGAAGACCCCGATCTCCCGCCACAAGAACACGATAAAGTGGTTGCCGCGACAACGGATGGCGAAGCCCTGATTGATGGTGAGCAGGCGGAGATTGAGCAACAACCCGATTGGCTGCCAACAGTTGATTTCGAAGCATTATTTATTCCAGCTTATGCTGAAAGCGTCGCCCTTATCGCACCGCAACTGGCCTATTATGGCATCGAAAATGTGCAACTCATTGGCATCAACGGTTGGAATTCTCCGAGCCTTATCCAGCAGGCCGGGCGTTATACCCGCGGTGCTATTTTTACCGATGGCTTTGATGCTCAAAGCGAAGAGCCACATGTTGGCAGCTTCGTTGAACAGTATAAAGCTCGCTTTTTAGAAGTCCCTTCGATCCTTGAAGCGCAAGCGTATGATTGTGCTAAAATTATATTAACTCAACTTGATCAAGCCGAATTGACCAACTCCTCGATGTTGCAACAGGCACTGTTATCGTTAGAGGGATTTGGCGGGGTAACTGGAATCCAAGGGTTTGATGAAATTGGCGAGGCCGAACGGCAACCGGTTCTCTTGAAGATGGGGCGTCGTCACTTGGAGCGGATTCAGTGGGTCATCGCCCCTGAACTGGTTCCAGAGGTTGAGGTTTTTAAAATACTTGATTCATACGGCATTAACAAAAATAGTGATGCTTATGAATGATGGTTATCTGATCGTTACAGTATTCGGAGTGCTCGCAGGATTGATTATGGGTCACGTTATGTTCCGTGCAGATTATTGTATGGTTGGTATGTTGCGTGATCTGTTTATGTTTCGCAGTACCGTTATGGTTCGATTTCTGGTGGTGCAAATTGTTTTGAGCATGGTGTTGATCGAGATCGCTCATGCTTTTGGCGTATTATCGTACTACCCGTCACTGTTGATGGGGCCAGCAAACTTGAGTAGTGTGGCAGGTGGTTTCATTTTCGGCATTGGTATGGTCTTGTCAGGTAGCTGCGTGGTCGGTTGTTTATATAAAACTGGTGCTGGCAGTGTTTTGGGGCTGTGTACCGTGGTGTCGATGATCCTTGGCGCTTTAGCGTTTGTCGAAGTTGCGCCAATGTGGAATCCGCTGAAGCAGTATTGGCAAGTGAGCCAGCAGACAACATTACCACAGTCGTTGTCCCTTGCCAGTGGCTGGTTGGTGTGGCCAACTTTTCTATTGCTGTTGCCATTATTATGGCGTTGGTATCAAGGTGAAAAATTACAGTTAAAAGAACGAACCGAGGGATTTATTCAGCCGTGGAAAGCGGCTGTTGTTTTTTCATTTGTCACGCTGGCAGCGTGTTTCTTTACCGGAATGCCCGTTGGTATTACCACCTGCTATGTGAAAATAGGTTCATGGTTTGAACAGCTGATTTTCCCTGCCCATGTGGCGACAACCGCCTATTTCCACAACGTCGCGTTGAATTATGTTCCAGTATTTAGTACGGAGATGATTAGCGGTGGTGCAGGGCCGAGCTTAGATGCAATTGCAGCCTTGCAACTATCTGTGATTATAGGCATCGTGCTAGGGTCGTTATTGTCATCGCTTCGAGTCGGTGAGTTTCGCTTGAGCTTTCGAGCTCCAGTGGAACAATATTTTTTAGTCGTTGGCGGTGGCGTCCTTGTTGGTTTTGGTGCGCGGATGGCACCAGNNTGGCACCAGGGTGTAATGTGTGGCATATTTTTGGCGGGGTTCCACTGCTAGCGTGGAACTCATTGTTGTTTGTTTTTGGGTTGCTTGCAGGAACGTGGCTAGGTAGTAAAGTACTGTTGTCACGAATGAAGTGAGGATTCTGAGATGGAAACAGTCGAGTTTGATAATTGTGGACAACTTTGCCCTTCTACCTTGTTGACAGCACTTCGTGAAGTCAATGCACATCGCGAGCAATTGCAGCAAGGGAGCCATCAGTTGATCATTAAGACTGATGCCCGCGACGCGACACGAACAATTCCTGATGCCGTTGAAAATATGGGTTATCAGGTTGAAACATCGAAACAAAATGGTATTTACGAGATCCGAATCTATAAATAATTAATGGCGATGGATGATTGTGACAGCAAAATCTGATATTCCTGCTCCAAATGATTGGTTGAAGATTGAGTTAGAACGTCTTCAGCAGGAAAACCTGCGCCTGAAATTAGAGAATGAGAAAACAATAACCTATGTGCGAGCGAAAGTTGATCAACTGCTCAAAATCATGGGCACGCTGCCGCTACGCCAGGAAGAACTTGACGACGAGACATTGATCTCTCTCGATCCCATCGGCATTGTGGGTGACAGTTTTTCTCAGGTGCTAGATCATTTGCACCAAACAAACGATGAACTCACTGTTGCGCGTGATGAACTACGAGCGATATTTGATGCAACGGGCGCCGCAATTCTCGTCCTTGATCTAGATTTAAATCTGCATTCGTGCAACCCGAAGTCCATCGAACGGTTTGGTATGAACCGCGAGAAATCTGTTGGATTGCCACTGACAGAGGCAATTCCAAACTGTACGGAACTTCTTGACGATGCTTTTATCACTCGTTTGACGACCTCTCCCGCCCCCTTTGGCTCCATTTCAACACCTGTTGAATTAGAGATCAGTTTTCTGGATTATTGCTATCACCTTATTGCTACGCCTGTTCGTGATTCGAATGATCATCCATGGTTCTATGTATTGATCTTCAGTGATATCACCGACAGGAAAAAAACCGAAGAATCTCTTATTGTAGCTGAAACACGCTTAACAGCAATTCTCAATACGATGATGGCCGGGGTGATGATTATTGATCCAGAGACCCACAAGATTGTTGATGTTAATCATATGGCGGCAACGATTATTGGTACTTCGCCAGAAAAAATAATTGGCTCGGTGTGTCATCGTTTTGTGTGTCCCTCATCAAATGGCCAATGTCCAATAACCGACCTGAATCAGGTGATCGATAACTCGGATCGCATTCTTCTTAACGCCAATAAAGAACGAATTTCGATTTTAAAAACGGCGACGATGATTGAACTTTCGGGGAAGTCTTTTATCCTCGAAAGTTTTATTGATATTCAAGCGCGCAAGGAGGCTGAAAAAGCATTATCTAAAAGTGAACAACGTTATCGTTCCCTTTATTCCTCGATGAAAGAGGGGATGCTTATCGGTGAACTGGTTTATTCTGAGGCGGGTTTTGCAACCGATTACGTGATTGTTGATCTGAATCAAGCCTGTGGGAAAATGATGGAGATAAATGTCGATGAGGTGATTGGTGTCAGTGCCTCCTCATGGTATGAAGATGGATTAATTGCTAATTTGCAAATCATTGACTCGGTAGTGGAGACTGGAGTTCCTCAAGAGTATGAACTGCGACTAGAGCAGCTGGGGAAAGTTTTTCATGTTTCATTGTCGCGACCTGAATTAGGACAATTTGCAGCGATTATCAACGATGTAACCGACAGCAAAAAAGCGCAAAAAGAGATCGAACGTCTCGCGTATTATGACACTTTGACCGGATTACCCAATCGGGTGCTAATTAAGGATCGTCTTCAGCAAGCGATGGCGCAAGCGGATCGCTCGCGTGGGTTGGTTGGAGTGCTGGCGCTAGATCTTGATCATTTCAAAAAGATTAATGATTCTCTCGGCGTTGGTAGCGGTGATCAGATGCTTAAAAAGGTTGCGGATCGACTAAGTTCCCATTTGCGTCAAGGTGATAGCGTTGCGCGAATGGGGGGCGATGAATTTGTCATTGTTTTGAGTAACATTAAAACGCAAAATGATATCGCAGCAGCGGCGGCTAAAGTTCTGGACCTACTCTGTGAATCGGTGGCAATAGACGGTCATGACCTTGTGTGTACCGGTAGCCTTGGTATTGCTATGTACCCAATGGATGCTGATGAAGTCGAACTGTTGCTTACAAACGCTGATACTGCGCAGTATCAAGCGAAAGAAACGGGACGTAATCTCTATCAGTTTTATTCGCCCGATATGAACACCCGTGCATTTGAACGATTATTTCTTGATTCAGATTTGCATCGAGCCATTGAACGTGACGAATTAGAGGTATATTACCAGCCGCAAATCAATATTGAAAAAGGGGAAGTTGTTGGTGTTGAAGCCTTATTGCGTTGGAATCACAAAGAAAAGGGACAGATTTCGCCAGCCGTCTTTATTCCGTTGGCTGAAGAGACCGATCTGATTCTTGAGATTGGCAAGTGGGTTCTTGACCATGCCTGCCAACAAGGACAACAGTGGCGTGATGCGGGGCATGGCGATCTTCGGGTGGCGGTTAATTTATCAGCACGTCAGTTTCGCTCTGATTTGCCGAATATTGTCGCCTCAGCACTTCAGGGCAGCAGTTTTCCTCCCCATTTGCTCGAATTAGAGTTAACCGAAGGTTTATTGATGGATAAGCCAGAGATGGCACGAGTTATCCTCAATCAATTGCAGGATTTAGGGGTCAGCCTGTCGATTGATGACTTTGGCACGGGTTACTCATCATTGAGCTATTTGAAACATTTCCCCCTTAATCGATTGAAGATTGATCGCTCCTTTGTTAAAGATTTGAGCGTCGATTCCGATGATGCGACGATTGTTGAGGCGATTATCGCTCTGGCGCACGGGTTACGGTTACATGTGGTCGCTGAAGGGGTTGAGACCGTGGCGCAACTTGAATTTATGAAAGCGCACCGCTGCGATGAAGTGCAAGGTTTTCTTATGGCCAGACCGATGACAGAAACTAATTTTCTCCAGTTTTTACAGGACTATAACCCATCTCAGTATCGGTTGATATGAGCATGCTACCATCGTTAACGCTGCCCTACTTTAAACTTCAATAGACCGTTGACGGGCGTTGGCAGGCAATCTCAATCGGCGAGCTTTGGCGTTTCACGCTTTTGCTTCATCCGCAACAACTCACCATTTTAGCGTTCGAAGTAAAAGAACAACCGGCCTCACTTTATAACATTTCTCTACGTTTCGAGATGGATGGTGCATCGCGCCACATTGTATCGGCTTCTGTCGCGGCTTGGTTTAATAAGGGGTGGTCTCGTGAGTTTTGACTTTTGAGTATCATGGACGAAAATAGTTTTACCCTGTTTAACAAACACACTCTATGGCGGTGGTTGCGCAAGCGATCATCGCCATTTTCGATTAAGGTGAATGCGATGCGGCATCTGTCGTATCCATCAAATTATGCAACGTCGCAGTGACAACGAAAAAAACTGCGCTAAACTGTAACAAGTTGTAATTTAGTCTTTTTCACTGTTAGTACCGTTTTTGAAATGTATTGAGTCATGATGCATCATGATCGTCACGACGTTAAAACCGTGACGACTTAATAACGGAGGAGTTCACGATGGAACGAGATAAAATGACACGCAATAGTCAACAGGCCTTACAGCAGGCGCAACAGTTAGCCCAACAGCAAGGACATACTGAGGTTGACGCCGAGCACCTTTTGATCGCTCTATTGGAGCAAGGTGATGGCTTGGTGCCGCGTTTGCTGGAAAAGATGGGGGTAGCGCTGCCATCCCTACGAGCCGAACTGCAAGGCTTAATCGATAAAAAGGCGCAGGTTAGTGGTGGTGAGCAGAAGGTTTATCTGTCGCAACGCCTTGATCGTATTTTGACTCAAGCACAGCGCGAGGCCGAAGGGCTGAAAGATGAATATATCAGCGTTGAGCATCTGCTGTTGGCTTTAGTAACAGAAGATAAAAAAAGTGATGTTGGTCGTATTCTGATTGCGAACAATGTGACGGGTAAATCAATTTTACAGGTGCTTGAGTCGGTACGTGGTCACCAACGCGTTACTAGCGAAGACCCAGAATCCACCTATGAGGTGTTGGAAAAATATGGTCAAGACCTCGTTGCTGCGGTGCGCGCAGGGAAACTCGATCCTGTCATTGGTCGTGATGAAGAGATTCGCCGTGTTATCCGAATTTTATCGCGCAAAACAAAAAATAACCCTGTGCTCATCGGTGAACCCGGCGTTGGTAAAACAGCTATTGTCGAAGGGTTAGCCCAGCGGATCGTCCGTGGCGATGTTCCAGATGGCATGCGCGATAAAACGATCTTTGCCCTCGATATGGGAGCCCTGATCGCTGGGGCAAAATATCGCGGTGAGTTTGAGGAGCGTCTTAAGGCGGTGCTCAATGAGATTCGTGGCAGTGAGGGGCGAATCCTGCTATTTATCGATGAATTGCACACCATCGTTGGCGCAGGGAAAACCGAAGGGTCGATGGATGCTGGTAATATGCTCAAACCGCTGTTGGCGCGCGGTGAACTGCACTGTATCGGTGCCACCACCCTCAA
>MAXR01000169.1 GCA_001751155.1 Desulfuromonadales bacterium C00003068
GGAGCCGATGCGCGTCGCCTTGGTGCAGGGCAATATCGAACAGTCGTTAAAGTGGGATCCAAGCCACTTAAATGAGACGCTGGAAACTTATCGTCAGTTAAGTGAACGATCCGAATCGCCTGATCTGATTGTGTGGCCAGAAAGTGCGACGCCGTTTTTTTATCAAGATGGCGGTCGTCGTGCGGCTAAGGTTCATTCTGTTGTTGAACGCAGCCAAGCAAATTTATTGTTTGGTAGCCCTGCTTATAAACAACAACTAGACGAGAGTGGCAAACCGTCAAAACGTTACCGCTATTTAAATAGTGCCTATCTGTTGACGAAAAATAATCAGCTGGTGGGTCGGAGTGATAAAGTTCATCTTGTACCATTTGGTGAATATGTTCCCCTGGCAAACTTGCTTAGTTTTGTCGATAAGTTGGCACAGGGTATCGGTGACTTTGTCCCTGGTCAAAACAGTCCTCTACCATTGAATGGCCATCAGGTTGGTGTTTTGGTGTGTTATGAGGCGATATTCCCAGCGGTGAGTCGAAGTTTGGTTCGTAATGGTGCTGATCTTATCGTAAATATCACTAACGATGCGTGGTTCGGTAAGTCATCCGCGCCGTGGCAGCATTTGGCCATGACCCGTTTCCGTGCTGTTGAAAATCGGGTATGGTTAGCACGCTGTGCCAATACCGGTGTGAGTGCGCTGATTGATCCCTTAGGGCGGGTGGTTCGCCAGTCCCATTTGTTTCAAGCTGAAACCGTTGAAGGGGATGTTTATTTTTGTAATGAGACTAGCCTTTACACCCGTACTGGTGATAGTGTACCGCTTTTGCTCAGTATCGTGGTATTTGGCTGGTTATGGCAGAGTCGAAAGAGATCATTGAATCGCTGTTAAGGGTAAATAAAATAGTGATGACTGTAGGGAGATTTCATGTTTCGTGAAGAGATTGAACGGATAAAATTGGTATCTGCAAAGCTCGATGAGCTGAGGAGGTATCTTTGACATCCCCGCTAAACAAGAACGGGTAAGTGAACTTGAAGCTGAAATTGCTGATCCTGATTTTTGGAATCAAGGTGAGCGCGCACAGGTACTGTTGAAGGAACGAACGGTGCTGCACAAACTTGTCAGCACGTGTGATACGGCCACACAGACCATCGAAGATTTAAACGTCCTAGTTGAGTTAGGCACTGAAGATCAAGACGAAGAGATGCGCCTTGAGGTTCAAGAACTGCTGCCCGAATTAGAACGAAATATTCACCAGATGGAGTTTTCACGTATGCTC
The DNA here is from genome assembly GCA_001751155.1 of Desulfuromonadales bacterium C00003068. Lineage (GTDB taxonomy): Bacteria > Desulfobacterota > Desulfuromonadia > Desulfuromonadales > Desulfuromonadaceae > Desulfuromonas. The sequence continues at coordinate 1,269 of MAXR01000169.1, forward strand.
TCTGGTGAACACGATGGTAATAACGCTATTTTAAGTATTAATGCAGGTGCTGGTGGAACAGAAGCTCAAGACTGGGCCGATATGTTGCTGCGCATGTACCTACGTTTTTGTACCCTAAAGGGTTTCACCACTAAAATTACTGATTATCAACCTGGTGATGATGCTGGAGTGAAAAGTGTTACGTTTACCGTCACCGGTGATTACGCCTATGGTTGGCTGCGACCTGAAATGGGGATTCATCGTCTGGTAAGAATCTCCCCATTTGATGCGGCATCAAAGCGTCACACCTCCTTTTGTTCGGTGTTTATTTTTCCCGAACTCGATGACAGTATTGAGATTGAAGTGTTGGATAAAGACCTGAAGATTGATACCTTTCGTGCCAGTGGCGCAGGAGGGCAGCATATCAATAAAACCGATTCAGCGATCCGGATTACCCATCTACCGTCTGGTATCGTTGTCGCCTGTCAAGATCAGCGTTCACAACATCACAATAGAGCCGAAGCGATGCGACAACTCAAGGCGCGGTTGTTTGAACAGGAGCAACGACGCAAAGAGGAGGAAGCCAACGCTTTGACAGGTGATAAAAAGGAGATTGGTTGGGGCAGTCAAATTCGCTCTTATGTTCTTCATCCTTATCGAATGGTAAAAGACCACCGCACTGGTTTTGAGGTGGGGAATGCCGATTCGGTTCTCGATGGCCATATCGAAGGATTTATCGAAGCCTACTTACTGGAGAATAGTTAGGTTTTTGTAACGATTCAACGTCCGTTCAGTTGGGCTCGCGATCCCCATAGCAAGGGTATTTGTCGCCATGGACGGCGACAATAAGCCCCATGGATGGGTTTATGCGTCCCTTGATATGGGGATTGCGAGCCCTGCTCGCTGAATCGTTACAGATTTTTATGAATTTATAAAATTAGGCAAGGAAGGCACTTGCTACCTTGATCAGACACGCGAAGAAAGGAACAACCGTTTCATGGAAGAGTTAAATGAGTTTGTCGCCCAACGGATGGCGAAAGCAGACGATCTGCGCCAGCAAGGCCTTAATCCTTATGCCAATGATTTTAAGGTTGAACATTTATCTGAACAGATTAAGTGCGCCCATGTGGATCACGATTCTGAGGCACTAGAAGGGTGTGAGCAGGTTTATGTCATCGCTGGACGGATTATGGCGCGACGTGATTTTGGTAAGGCCGCTTTTATTCAAATTCAAGACCGTAAAGGCCGAATTCAGGTCTATGTCGGTAAAAATAAGATTGGTGATGAGAGTTTTGCCCTGTTTGGCAAGCTTGATGTCGGTGATATCGTTGGTATTAGCGGTAAGGTGTTCCGGACTAAAACCAATGAGCTTTCATTGCGGGCTGAAACTCTGCAACTGTTAACGAAATCGTTGCAACCGCTGCCTGAAAAATTTCACGGTTTGACCGATGTTGAAACGCGTTACCGTCAACGTTATGTCGACTTGATTGTTAATCCAGAAGTGGGTGAAGTCTTTAAAAAGCGTAGTCGTATTATCTCACTTATGCGTGATTTTATGCAGCAACGTGATTTTCTTGAAGTTGAAACACCAATGATGCAACCCGTTGCTGGTGGTGCTACTGCGCGTCCGTTTGTGACACATCATAATACCTTGAAGATGGATCTGTTTTTACGCATCGCGCCTGAACTCTATCTAAAGCGTTTGGTTGTTGGTGGTTTTGACCGCGTGTTTGAGATTAATCGCAACTTCCGTAATGAAGGGATCTCCATTCGTCATAATCCTGAATTTACCATGATCGAATTCTATCAAGCCTATGCAACCTATCATGATCTGATGGATCTTACCGAAGAGATGATTGGTCATATTGCCGAGGAAGTATGTGGCAGTCGGGTGATTAGTTATGGTGGCCGCGAGGTCGATTTGACCGGGCCATGGACGCGATTAACGGTTCGAGAAGCCATTGTTCAGTATGGCGATATCAGTGCCGAAGATCTTGAGGATCCAGCCAAAGCTCTTGCTTATGCACGTAAACTAGGCCTCGAATTTGATGATACGATTGGTCACGGCAAACTTCTTACCGAGCTGTTTGATGAGGTCGCTGAACCAAACCTGTGGCATCCAACTTTTGTTACCGAATATCCAACCGAGGTCTCACCATTATCGCGCCGCAATGATGAAAATCCAGATGTTGTTGATCGCTTTGAATTGTTTGTTGTTGGTCGTGAACTTGCCAATGCATTTTCTGAGCTGAATGATCCGATTGACCAAAGAGGTCGTTTTGTGGGGCAAGTGGCTGAAAAAGCGGCGGGTGACGATGAAGCGCATGCCATGGATGAAGATTATATTAAAGCTTTGGAATATGGTTTGCCACCAACCGCTGGCGAGGGGATTGGTGTCGATCGTCTAGTCATGTTGCTCACCGATTCAGCGTCAATTCGCGATGTTATTTTATTCCCTCAATTGCGTAAAACTGGGCGTTAAGGTATTGAGCATGGGCTATGAATGGTTGATCAGTCTACGTTACCTCAGGGCGAAACGTAAGCAGACCTTTATCTC
>MAXR01000170.1 GCA_001751155.1 Desulfuromonadales bacterium C00003068
TACAACCAGGACAGGCTGAAGCCACAATCTCAGCATGGCTCGCCTCAATACCATCGGCCTTGCGTGAGCCAATTTTACGACTGGTGTCGTAATGATAGACAGAAAACGTACCACCGAGGCCGCAACAGCGATCCGCCCCCTCCATCTCAACAAAGTCAACATTCGGTAACGCTTTGAGGATCGCCCGCGGTTCTGCGGTAATACCTTGAGTGCGTAAATGACACGGATCATGATAGGTCACCCGTTTCTTAACATCACTCGCAGGCAGTTGAGCTAATTTTTCGAGCAAGCCGTTATCCACTAAATACTTCAGCGCATCAACAACTTTATCACCCATCTGCTCATAGTCACCGCCCATTTCACGATAATGTTTTCCTGTACCGGCAAAACACGATGCACAGGCAGTCATAATCACTTCGGGGACGTTAGCAAAGGCAGCGACATTGGCATCGGCAAGGAGATCAACGGTAGCACCATCACCCGCTGCAAGGGCAGGAAGACCACAACAACCTTGAGTTTGTGGCACCACGATGGGATAGCCCATAAAACGCAACACCTTAATCAACGCTTCGCCGACATCGGGATAGCTGAAGTTGATCATACAACCGGTGAAAAAGGAGATCAGCGGTTTGTCACTGTCGCCAGCGATAGGGTCAGGGTAGCGGTCACGAAAAGGGCTGGTGGCGAACTCTGGGATACTGCGTTCCTGAGCAATGTAGGGAACAGGGAAACGCAGCCGCAAGCCACTGTGATCAGGAATCTTTTTAAACAACAACCCGCCAAACTTGCTACCACTCTTAACGAGGGTATCCATTAGCTTTGGTCGTTTTATCACCGCAGTCAAAGCTTTACCGAAGGTTGTCATCCCTTTACGCTCAGATATTTCGCGCCGTGCTGCCATGACAATCTCAGCCGTTGGCACTAAGTTTGGGCACTTATCATAACAGGAACCACACAGTAAGCACTGCGACATATCGAGAACAAAACGATCATTGAGGGGCAGGTCCTTATCGAGCAACGCCTCAGCGATCGCCACTTTACCCCGGGCAACGGTAGACTCCCTCTTTAAGGTCTTGTACACCGCACACTGGGCCTGACAGGCACCGCACTTGACACATTTATCGATATCGTCACGGAAATCTTCTAATTTTTTATGATTACTCATCCGCTTTATTATCCTACCCGACCTGCAACAGTTGGCATCTCTTCAAGTAAAATCTTGCCCGGATTCAACACATTTTTCGGGTCAAGAGCCTGCTTGATTGTTTTCATGTAAGCCACAGCGGCGGGGTCAAGCTCCATGGGGATATAGGGTGCTTTGGTGTTACCGACACCGTGTTCACCACTCATCGTTCCACCCAGTTCTAACGCTCCAGCAAACACCTCTTCAATGGCTTTTTCCGCTTTTTCAGACTGACCTTCGACTTTACTATCGATCATAATGTTGACATGAATATTACCATCACCGGCATGACCGAAGTTGACGATGGGAACTTCATATTTCTCTGAGATGGCATTGACCTTACGAATCATTTCTGGCACACGACTACGCGGCACACAGATATCTTCGTTAAACTTATCGGGGTTCACATTACGCAGGCTCGCCGACACCGAACGGCGCACTTTCCAGATCTCTTCGCTCTCGGCTGCGGTGGTGGCAATGCGCGTATTCACCACTCCAAGCGGCTGAACAATTTCGAGGATACGTGTGGCTTGTTTTTCGATCATATCCTTATCACCATCAACCTCAACGATTAACACCGCTTGAGCTTCGACGGGCAGATCTAAATCTGTTGATTGACGCAAACAGTCGAGGGTTGCGGCATCCATAAATTCCAGCGTGGTCGGGATAATTTTACCGCGAATAATAGCGGAAACCGCCTGCGCGGCACCATCGATTGAATCGAACATGATCAACATGGTTTTTTTAGCTTCAGGAAGGGGCAACAACTTGATAATCAATTGAGTAATGATGCCAAGTGTCCCTTCACAACCGACCATCAATTTAGTCAGATCGTAACCAACCACACCTTTCATAGTCGCGCCACCAGTGCGAATCACATCACCCTGCGGGGTCACCACTTCAAGGCCCAGAATATAATCTTTTGTCACCCCATACTTAACACAGCGGGGGCCACCCGCGCACTCGGCGGCATTGCCACCTAAGGTACTGAATTTGAGCGAAGCCGGATCGGGGGGATAAAACAGCCCCACCTTCTCTACTGCTTGCTGAAACTGTTCTGTCACCACCCCTGGCTCCACGGTGGCAACGAGATTATCTTCATCGATCTGGATAATGCGATCCATGCGACTAGTGACCAAAACAATGCCACCCTTGGTCGGCAAGCTGCCACCAGTAAAGCCACTGCCTGCGCCACGGGGAAAAACAGGAATATTTTCAATGTTGGCCATCTTCATAACTAAGCCAACTTGTTGGGCATTTTCGGGAAAAATAACGGCATCAGGCAAAAATGTCTGTTGGGTGGCATCGTACGAATAACACAGCATATCCGTTGCCTCTGTGGTGACATTTTCTGAACCAACAATATCTTCAAGTAAGAGAATCACTCGTGGAGCTAGCATGGTATTTTGTCCCTTTTTTGTCGTAATTAGATGTTCAAGTTCAGACAAACTAAGCCT
>MAXR01000171.1 GCA_001751155.1 Desulfuromonadales bacterium C00003068
GTGAATTGAGAGCGTCTAAGATAAGCGTGGCGATTCACTGCTCCTTTAGGTGGTGAATTAGGTATCGTCCTCCCGGAATGCTCTCCGCCATTCTTCAAAGCGATCTTTGGGGCCCTTGGATAAAATCCGACTGAAGGTTTCCTGGTCGTAGAGATACAGACAGTGCCGGATCGAGGTGTAGGGGCTGAAGGTGTTGTCCGGGTTTTTTGCTATGAAATAATCGCTATAATCTCTGACGGTTTTCAGATTCTCGTTCAAGCTTTTGTGTAGATCCGACCTTTGAAAGCCACTGTCCAGCTTCAGGATGTCCTGAACGAAGTCGTCAACTTTGTAGTCTTCGAATTCGAAATCCCTGAAAAAATGTCCTGCGACACGCAGAAAGTTAAAAGCATTCACGGTTTTTTCGCTGATCACCGTTGAGGGCTGACCTACAGTCTCCCTGCTGTCATCAAGGGGATCGCTGATCGGAGCCACCGTGGCTTGATGGATGAGCTCTGTGGTGGCGTTGCGGATCTCTTTGAACTCACGGTCGGCCAACTCAAACAGGGCGGACAGAACATTGATCCTGCGTTTGAGATCATTGGGGATCGATTTTTTGTATTTGATTTTGTGGTCCAGCACACTCCAGGCATCCTGTATCAAAGATCTGATCTGCACTTCGAAGGGATAGTCGGTATACTTTTGGTATTTCGGCAGGGAGCTCATCTGATCGTTCAGGGCCAGATCCATGTGCAGGCCTTTGTAGCCAAACGAATCCTCGGTACTCTCAACGGCCGCGATCTTATCGGTGACATCGATAATCTTGAAGCTTTGTTTCAATACCTCAGACGCCACTTCAATCTGGTCCTCATAGAGGCAGATGATACGGATGCCGATCAGGTCGGAAAGGTAGTCTTTGATCTCGTATGGATGTTCATCCGCTTCGAGTTTACTTTGATATTTTCGGTGAAATTTTTTGATGCACTCCTCTTTGTCCTTGACCCGTCCTTCGATTTTCGTCACCTCACCGATATCAGCCCCCTTGAGCAACGAACTGATGATGCGGATATAGGCCTTCTTGGCATTCTCGAAGAGCTTCCCGTTACTGTCGTAGAATTTCCGGAAGGAGTCTTTTTCCTTTTCAAAGTTCAGAGAGGCCAAGACTGGCTCCTTATCCGTTAACGCACCATGGAGACTTCGTGTCATCTCATTGCACTTATTGCAAGGCCGGTGAATGGCGATTGAATAGTCCCTAGTCTTCTAGGCACTCTTGAGTTATAAAACTGACTTCCAGGTGCCCCACCTAAACAATAAAAGCCACCTTCATCACTATAGGTGGTTTTCACTCCCTGTCATTATTCCCTCCTGGTAATTTTCAGAAACCTGACATATCAGAAAAGCCCTCGATCCGTAGATCGAGGGCTTTTGGCGTCTTACAGGTGGTTATATTTAGGAAGGGTCATTCATCCCCTTTATCCTGTTCGCCTTGGCTTTCTTCTCCCTTCTCAACAAGACTTACTACTGCAAATTTAGTATTTATTGTGCAAACCTCCTCATTTACGAGAAATTGGAATTATCCCTGTTTTTCAGAGAGTACGCCCCGGGCCCGACGCGGGCCCTTCCCGTTTTTCCTGACAACCGATGCAGCATGGGGCGTAGGGCGCCACCTGCAGTCGCTCCAAACTGATTTCTGCACCACAGTCTTCACACAGCCCGTAGCGTCCCTCNNCGTCAATTCCTGGCACCGGACATCGGCTACTGCCAAGCCGATATCCTCCAAGACATCAATCAATCCCTGGTCCCCCACATCCTGGGGGATGTCGTACTCAGCATGAAGTTTATCACCTATCTTGTCGAACAGTTCTCGTCGTACTTCGGTCCAGAGACGCCGTTTTTCCTCCAGCAGAAATTCGACAAGTCCTTCTTGACGTTTTGACAATTGCGCCATATACACCTCCATGGAATTTGAATTGTCTTTCGGTTGAATTTTCAGTCGAGTGCATTTCAAGCATAACGGTTTTGAAAATGATAACAGCCGGTCAGCATGAGTGCACCCAAAGAGATCGCGGAATTCGTGATGCTGTATGGATACGGCAGTGCTGCGAAACATAAAAAGGCCCCGGCACTTTTCAGCGCCGGCGCACTGGTTTGAAATGGCGCCCAGGCGAAGATTCGAGTTCCAACCTTCTTTTTCGCAGATAGGACGTCGCTTCTTATTTATCTTCCTGCATCGTATGCCGTGTTTGAATTTGGCGGAAAGGCATGATTCTCACAACCCCTCCATTTTAATACAGGGGCCAGCCCTCCAGGGTCGAAAGCTTTTCGAAGACTCGTGAGTTTAGGGACTTGTCTCATCAGAGATTTCCCCAAAACAACCCAGTCAAAATATTACCTCTTTTGCCTTATAGCCTCCATTAGGCGTTGGATATCCTGGTAGGAAAACC
>MAXR01000172.1 GCA_001751155.1 Desulfuromonadales bacterium C00003068
ATGGTGAAACGGTTGATGAACTCCTAAAGAATTCTGATCAAGCGATGTATTGCGTCAAACATCACAATAAGGGGTTATTTAAAACCTTCGATGGTGTTAGATGTGACTGATTCGTTGTTCTTTCTAACTCCGTAGCAACCAAATTAGTTTGCCACGATAACCTTTTCTGATGGTTTCAAACTATTCCGTTTGAGATTAAATTATCAAATTAAATATTCAATGAAAATACCATTGGTACCGTGCAACGATATGGCGTTGATGAACATAGGGGGCTTAAATGGATAAAAGTGCTGCAGCAATTTTGCGTGACACCTTTGGTTTTGACTCGTATCGCCGCGGTCAAGAAGAGATCGTTGATCTGCTGTTGTCTGGGCGATCAGCATTAGCGATCTTTCCGACGGGTGGGGGAAAGAGTTTGTGTTATCAACTTCCCGCGTTGATGCTCGATGGCTTAACAGTGGTTATATCACCACTGATTGCACTGATGAAAGATCAGGTTGATGCGTTACACAGTGTTGGTGTGGCTGCGGCACGGCTCGATTCAAGTGTTGATTACCAACAGGTTCAGCAGATCTATCGCAGTATGGCAGATGGCAGCCTGAAGATCCTTTATATTGCCCCAGAACGGTTGGCAAACGAGCGCTTCTTATCTCGGTTACGTCAGGTGTCAATCGCCTTACTTGCGGTGGATGAAGCCCATTGTATTTCAGAATGGGGACATAACTTTCGCCCCGATTATTTGAAGATTGCTCGCTTGGCCAAGCAGTTGCGCGTTGGACGTGTTTTAGCCCTAACGGCGACGGCAACACCACAGGTTGCTGATGATATCCGCCAGGCGTTTGCGATTGCAACTACAGATCAAATATTGACGGGTTTTAATCGCCCGAATCTGGCCTTGAGTATCACTCCGTGTATTGCTGAACAGCGACCACAGTTGCTGTTGCAACGCTTGCGTAGCTTACCGACTGGGGCAACCATTGTTTACGTTACCCTGCAACGTACCGCCGTGGAGGTAGCAGAGCTGCTGTGTCGTAACGGTTTACAGGCTCAAGCCTATCACGCTGGCATGAAAGATGAGCAACGCAGTGCCGTACAGGATGTATTTATGCGGGGGGCGAGTGGCATTATTGTCGCGACGATCGCTTTTGGAATGGGAATTGATAAGGCTGATATTCGCACCATTATCCATTATAACTTACCTAAGACCATTGAAAACTATATGCAGGAGATTGGTCGTGCTGGCCGTGATGGCTTACCGTCGCGCTGTGAAATGTTGGCCTGTAATGATGATTATACCGTGCTGGAAAATTTCAATTATGGTGATACACCAACGTATGAAGCTCTCGATGGTATGATCCGCCACCTGCTGAGTCAGGGGCAGCAGTTTGATATCTCCCGATATCAGTTGTCAGGTGACTATGATATCCGCCCTTTGGTCGTCGCCACAGTGCTCACTTATCTGGAGCTCAATGGCACCCTTGAGCCGCTCGGGCCATTTTATGAAGGTTATAAGTTTAAGTTCAATCGAACTGCGCGGCAGATCTGTGCTGATTATGATGAAAACCGCAGTTCATTCTTAGCGGCCGTTTTTTCCAGCGCAAAAAGTGGTCGAGTGTGGAACCATTTGGTGCCTGATCAGGTCGCAGAGCAAATCGGCCAACCGCGTCAGCGGATCATCGCCGCGCTAACGTATTTAGAGGAAAAAGGGCAGATTGTGCTGCAAAGCTCAGGATTACGCTATGGATATCGGTTAGCGAATTCGCCAGAAAATCCAGACCAGCTGATCAGTGCAATGGTTGAGTCGTTTAATCGGCAAGAGCAACAAAATTTACAGCGTACTGAGCAGATACGAACTCTGGTTGAGGCACAAGGATGTGTTGTCCGTCATCTGTTGAATTATTTCGGTGAACAGCTCAGTGATGATTGTGGCCAGTGTGGTGGCTGTTTAGCCGTTGCTACAAAACAGCAGCAGCAACCGACGCTGATAGAATTGAGTGCTGCCGATGGTAAAATCATCCAACAGCTTAGTGCTGAACAACATGGCTCGTTGCAACAACCCAGACAACTTGGCCGCTTTTTGTGTGGCATCACTAGCCCAGCAACAACCAAAGCGAAGCTAACGAAGGATCGCCGTTTTGGTTGTTGCGCTCATCTGCCTTTTTCGCAGGTGATGGGTGCGATTGAGAGTTAGGGTGATTACTAAAATTGTAACTATTCAGCTGATAAACTGGCAACGCCCATTCCAAGGGACGCATTGAACCCATCCATGGGGCTTATTGTCACCGTCCATGGTGACAAATACCCTTTCCATGGACGGTGACAGTTCAGCTATAATTGTGCTGAATAGTTACCTAAAATTGAATAATACACGACGACCACGTTAAGCCAGCACCAAAGGTGACTAGGCCAACGGTATCACCGGGCTGAATCCGACCCGTGGTGATCGCTTCGTTGAGGGCAATAGGGATGGTTGCCGCAGAGGTGTTACCAAAGCGGTCGACATTGACATACACTTTCCCGTTGTCGATCTTAAATCGCTTGCCAATGGCCTCAATGATGCGGATGTTGGCTTGGTGTGGTATGAGGAGATCGAGGTCGTCAGGAGCCAAGTTTGCGCGTTTAAGGGCCTCATGGAGCGCATCGGTCATCGATACCACTGCATGGCGGAACACTTCACGGCCTGCCATGTTGATGGTGGCGAGGTTTGAATCAATATTTTCATGGGTCGGTGGATGTTGACTACCCGCAGGGTTAAAAAGTAGCGCGTGTTGGCTGCCGTCACTTTTGATGTAACTACTGAGCAGGCCGCATGAGCTATCAGCTGGGCCAAGGAC
>MAXR01000173.1 GCA_001751155.1 Desulfuromonadales bacterium C00003068
AATTAGATCAACGGCTCGATTCTTACCATAAAAACCCCAGTCAAGGCTCCCCTTGGAGTGTTGTACGTAAAAAATTAATGGAAAACTCATGTCGCTAAAATTAATTATTCGGCCAGAAGCTGAGGCTGAAATGATGGAAGCGTTTGATTGGTACGAAGCTCAAAGAGCTGGACTAGGTGCTGAACTTCTCCTCAGTATCGATGCGGCGATGAATGCAATATCTCGTAATCCACAACAGTACCCAATTGTGTATAAAAACCTTCACAAGGCGTTAATACGTCGATTTCCATATCAAATAATTTACATATCTGACAAAGAATACATCACTGTTATCGCAGTATTTCATGCTAGACGAAATCCAAAAAGATGGTGTAAGGCATTTCAGACTTAAAATTATGAATCGACGGCTAAGGAAACCCAACGATAATCCAGTAGCAGAGCACAATAGTTTGTTGGGTTTCATTCCTCAATTACAGTGCTGTCGGACAGTGCCCGACCTACCCTCTGTCCGCCATCAACAAAATTTTGACCAATAAAAAACGGCCCTATTCTCTTTGAGAGTAGGGCCGCTTTTGTTATTTAAGTGATCATATTGATTGGTTAACGACGCATCCGTTGAATGAGAGCTAAGTCGGCCAACACTAATGCCGCCATCGTCTCAACAATGGGCACCGCGCGCGCGACCACACAGGGGTCATGACGACCTTTCGCGGCTAACGTCACATCGCTACCATCGTAATCAACGGTTTGTTGCTCTTGACCAATCGTTGCCGGTGGCTTAAAGGCAACACGGAAATAAACGGGTTCACCGTTGGAGATCCCCCCTTGGACACCACCACTACGATTGGTGACGGTTCCGAGGCCACCCGGCTTCATCACATAGGGATCGTTGTGCTGTGAACCACGTTGGCGTGCGCCAGCAAAACCCGAACCGATCTCAAACCCTTTCGATGCAGGCAGCGATAACATGGCGTGAGCCATCAACGCTTCGAGGCGATCAAAGGCGGGCTCTCCCCAACCAGCAGGAACGTTACGACACACACAACTTAACACCCCACCGACAGAATCCTTGGCTTTACGCGCCGCCATAATCTCGGCAGTCATCAATTCCGCTGCGCCAGCATCAGGGCAACGAACATCATTGCCATCGACCAAAGCACGGCTGATGGTTTCCATATCAATTGGAGCAGCATCGACCGCACCAACAGAACTTACCCACGAAACAATCTCAATGCCATACTCTTCGAGCAAAAACTTTTCGGCAATGGCCCCTGCTGCAACGCGGCCAATGGTTTCACGGGCACTGGAGCGGCCACCACCACTTGAGGCGTGGGTGCCATATTTAGCCCGGTAGGTATAGTCGGCATGGGAGGGCCGCGGGATGGTACTCATTGCACCATAATCACCAGGGCGTTGATCTTTATTTTTAACCAGCAAGCCAATGGGGGAGCCGAGGGTCTTATCAAACTCAACCCCTGAGAGGATCTCCACCTGATCGGCCTCGTTACGGTCAGTGCCTAACTTATTTTGACCGGGGCGACGACGGTCGAGCTGAACTTGAATATCTTCAGCGGTGAGTGACATGCGCGGTGGCACACCATCAACAATGGCGCCAACACCAGAACAATGCGACTCACCAAACGTTGAAACTTTGAATAACGTACCAAACGAGCTGGACATAATCTATACTCCCAGAAAAGCTAAACTGGATATTGATCCCAATTTCCTGCTAAAACTTAAAGCAATCGCAAAATAAAACGTAACAAAATCAAACCAACATACTAACAGAGAGACGGTGGACATGCTACCTCTAGATACCCTCTTAGCCTTTGCCATGGCATCGCTTTTACTGGCACTCGCTCCCGGCCCCGACAACATCTTTGTCCTCACCCAGTCGGCACTGCATGGTAAAGGTGCGGGGATGATGGTCACCCTTGGCCTCTGCACCGGGCTCATCGCTCACACCCTTGCCGTGGCACTCGGGGTCGCGGTACTGTTTCAAACATCGGCTCTGGCATTCACAATATTAAAATTGGTGGGAGCAGCCTACCTCATCTATTTAGCGTGGCTGGCCCTTCGCGCTGGTTCACTAACCATCGCCAGTAAGTCGGAGGGAAAACAGCAGGTGATCTCGCTGGCAAAGCTTTATCGCCGTGGGATCATCATGAACATCACCAACCCCAAGGTGTCGATTTTTTTCTTAGCATTTTTGCCCCAATTTACCCAGCCTAAATACGGGGCGATTGCGGGGCAAATGGTGGCACTCGGCGCAATCTTTATGGTTGTTGCGCTGATCGTTTTTTTTATCATCGCTGTGTTAGCCAGTAAACTTGGTGGCTGGCTTAACCGTTCGCAACGGGTTCAACGGACGATGAACCGCATGGCTGCGGGGGTGTTCTTGGGTCTGGCTATCAAGTTAGCGCTCACCGAGCGTTAGCTTCAATCATCTGTTGAGCAAAAACGAGAAAGAAGCCAACGGGGAAAAAGAGCAAAAACACCAACCCGAGGCCGTGATAGAGATCCCACGCTACCCACAACGGACACAGACTATACAGCCCTAGTAGGCCATTCGTCAGTGGTGGACATTGATAGCGATAACTGCTCAAACGCTGCTTAAATGCAGTGGCAACTTGGTCACCCAGCTTGGGCGTACGAACAAACTCACCGCCACGTTGATACATGCCTTGAATAGCCGCCTTAGCTAAGGTTGGCGCAAGGCCCAACGTCAACAACGGCAACAATGGTAGCCACGGCAATAGCTCACGCGTATTACGCTGCCATGCATAGCTGAAGAAATAGAACAGGATCGCACCGCTGGCAAAAAAGAACAGGACAATATCCACCATCCACAACGTGTAGCCCTGTTGCAATCGCCACAGTACCGACGGCAACACCGTCAACGCCGCCAACGCACCAAAAATCCAACCTAAATTTGCTAACAGATGGGCCAAGGCTTCAAATTTTACCGCCACAGGTAGCGATGATTTGAGCACCCGAGGCATGATCTTACGCGCTGTTTGAATGGAGCCCTTCGACCAGCGTTGTTGCTGAGTGCGAAAAGCGGCTAGCGATTCTGGCAGCTCCGAGGGGACTTCGACCTCATCGACATAAACAAATTGCCAGCCGTTTAATTGAGCACGATAGCTCAGATCGAGATCTTCAGTCACTGTATCCGCTTGCCAACCACCCGCATCAACAATGGCACTGCGCCGCCATACCCCTGCGGTGCCGTTAAAGTTAAAAAACATGCCACGCTGGCAACGAACCTGATGTTCAATACCAAAGTGCGGGCCAAGAAGCAGCGCCTGAATACGGGTTAACCACGAGTTGTCGCTATTCAAGAATCCCCAGCGAGCCTGAACAACAGCAATCTTTTCTGTCGAAAAATGCGGAATCATCCGCCGTAGGAAGTTAGCTTGCGGGATAAAGTCAGCATCAAATACGGCAATAAACTCGCCGCGACAACTGGCCATCCCCGCCGCCATTGCTCCTGCTTTATAACCGTGACGATCCCGACGGTGAACCACCTCCATAGCAATCCCCTGCTGACGCCAATATGCCGCACGTTGTTCAACAATAGCGCAGGTATCATCAGTAGAATCATCGAGGATTTGAATTTGTAAGCGCTCCGCAGGCCAATCGAGCGCCGCCACAGCGTCGAGCAGGCGCTGGGCAACAAAGCGCTCATTGTATAGCGGCAACTGGACAGTAACCTGTGGCTGAAGTTCATCCGCGACGGGCGCACTATCACCACTGGGCTTATCCTGTCGTAGCAGGTTGCGCCAGCAATAGAGCATCCATAAGCGATGGATTCCGTAACAAGCCAAGCCAGCCAAACTTAAAAAATGGAGTGCCGTGCCCGTAATCAACAAATAATTCATTAATTTCATCATCATGGGCGAGCTTATACCATGTAAAACCATCCGACTCCACGTTCAATCCCCCGCTATAGAAACTTTCTATACAGTCTGCAAAAACGATCAATTTTATCTATTGGTATTCACCTTTTCGCTCATGCTAAGTTCGCGGCGCATGACGCAATCACCCTATTTCATTCAATTTAATTTTTTTTGAAGGACACCTGCCATGTCACACCGCATCCCTCTAGTACTACTGTTTGCCAGCCTACTGCTGTTTGCCATGAGTTCGTCGGTTTGGGCTGGCGCTTGGACCATGCCTCAAGGGAAACTCTACACCCGCGTTGCTTATAGCGAATATGACTCCCAGCGTTTCTTCAATGAGAACGGCACGACCCACGCTTACTCCCCCAACGATGAATTTAAAAACAAACGTCGTGATTTTGATTACGATGAGCAGACGTGGTCAATCTATGCGGAATACGGCATCCTTGACGCTCTCACCCTCATCGGCAGTGTTGACTACAAAGA
>MAXR01000174.1:0-4515 GCA_001751155.1 Desulfuromonadales bacterium C00003068
CCCCTTATAGTTACTCACTTTGAACTGAAATAATATTCAATCAGTGAAGCCTGATAGAGCTACAGATCAATTCCGGGTTTTCTGCGGTCCGGCCGCAAGTGGTACAAGTAAATTCGGCCTTCTCTCGGATACTGTCGCACATCGACGAAGAATCGCTCGACGCACCGCAATAAGAGTGCATATTTTCAACAGACTCGGGAGAACAAAGATGATTTTGCTCTTTGCTGACCACGCCACATTTCCCGCATTCGTACAGTTTGGTCATAGCTATATATCCTTTCAACCGTAAATGTATTTATCTATCACGATAGTTAAATGCTACCATGCCCAGCCATGCCATGTCGATCCACAGACATCATGAATACTTATGCGAAATATAAAGGTTAATTGTTTCTTTTCAGGAAACAAACCAGTGTCTCCTCGCAACCTGAAACGGACTAAGCCAGCACTCCAGCGAGCCATTCAGCTTACTGCCGCATAGGACTACCATTGAGTTCTTGCCGAAATGCTCCCCCCTCTGCGACAAAATTGGCAAAAAAGACCAGAGCTTCCTTAAAATCATCGACCATGGCAGGTGATCCGGAAATATTATCCAAATTTTTCTTGACCGATAATAATTCAGTTTGCCAATTCTCCCTACCCCGCTTGCTGTAATCCGTGGGGAAGCTTGCATAAAATTCATGCAGATTTGACCTCAGCAGTTCAAATATGTTCTCACTTAAGGGCATTTTCCATTTCAGACCGTTTTCCATGGAGCGTACAATATGGCGTTCAGATATCTGTTCTGGCAAAACATGTTCCGAAGCCACTAGATACAGCACATAAAGGGGGCTCATGGCCAGTTGGCAAACGATATCTTCACTTAATTTTATCATCGACAAACTATCCTTTCGACCACTGGTAAGCGGCCAGAGATTTTTTTATTATATATACAGCCTATAAAGCAAGGACCAGTCCATAATTTTGTGTACAATTGTTAAAAAAATGAAACCGACTGCTAATACAAAACTAACAATTATCCTCTAAAAAAATGGTGCTTTTTGTGTCAGCCATTATCATGCTAGAATCCGTTAAAATTTCTTGTATTGGAACTCAATACGGGCTGAGCAGATCCTGACATCTACTCAGTTTTTTTGCGGTTAGGAGTCGCCCCTGACCTTAGACCGCTTTACAGTCGCCACAAAACACGGTTGTTTTCAGTCTGACGCCCACCTCAATCCCTATGGGGATCAAGCGACTGAAAAAACGTAACGAAGGTGGAAAGGACAGCACAAAAATTATGAGCACTGAAATTCTTCTCATCGGGGTCGGCATCCTTGGTATTGTCGCGGTCCTGGATATCATGGTCGGAGTCAGCAATGACGCGGTAAATTTCCTCAATTCGTCCATTGGCTCTCGGGTAGCGCCAAGAGCGACCATCATGATCATTGCCAGCGTCGGTATCATTGCGGGAGTGACCTTCTCCAGTGGCATGATGGAAGTCGCCCGAAAGGGAATTTTTCATCCCCAGTACTTCACCATGCCGGAGCTGTTGACCATCTTTCTGGCGGTAATGATCACCGATATCATCCTGCTTGATCTTTTCAACACTTACGGCCTTCCCACCTCTACCACAGTTTCTGTAGTGTTCGAACTACTCGGCGCGGCTGTTGCTGTGTCATTGCTCAAGATCATGCAGGCCGGCGAGAGCTTCGCCAACATCGCCCAGTACATCAACTCGGCCAAAGCGATCACCATTATTATGGGGATCTTGCTTTCTGTGGCGGTCTCCTTCGTATTAGGTGCGGTGGTCCAATTCTTTACCCGCCTCTTATTTACTTTTGACTACCAGAAGAGAATCAAGCGCTATGGAGCCCTGTGGGGCGGTGTGGCCATGTCATCTATCACTTACTTTATTCTGGTCAAGGGGGCCAAAGGCGCTTCCTTCATGACCAAGGAAAACTTGGCCTGGATTAAAGGTCATACCCTGCTGCTCCTGCTAATTATCTTTATTGCTTCCGCCATTTTCCTGCAAATCCTTCAAATGCTGCGATTCAATATCCTTAAACCGATCGTGTTGGTCGGTACTTTCGCCTTGGCCATGGCCTTTGCCGCTAATGATCTGGTGAATTTTATTGGCGTCCCCCTTGCCGGGTTTCAGGCCTATAAAACCGCCATGGCCGCAGCCAACCCACTTACCGCAACCATGGGTGCCCTGGGCATGAAGGCCCAGGCGAACACCCTGTTCTTGCTGGTTGCTGGGGTCATCATGGTTCTGACCTTGTGGCTATCGAAAAAATCTCGCTCGGTCTCCGAGACCGAACTTAGCCTTAGTCAGCAAGATGAGGGCAACGAACGCTTTGAATCGATCTTTCTCTCCCGAGCTCTGGTTCGTCTGGTGCTGCACATTTTTGAAACGGCCCGACTGATCGTCCCCAGAGGCCTGCGCAGCTTTATCAGCCGCCGGTTAGACTCCGGTACCGCCACAGCCATCCTTGAGGGGGGGGAACGACCCTCCTTCGACCTGTTGCGCGCCTCGGTTAACCTGATGGTGGCCAGTGCCGTGGTTTCCTACGCCACCTCCAACAAACTTCCTCTCTCAACCACCTATGTCACTTTCATGGTCGCCATGGGCAGCTCCTTTGCCGACCGGGCCTGGGGAAGAGAAAGTGCCGTCTACCGTGTCACCGGCGTGCTAACAGTCCTCGGTGGCTGGTTCATGACCGCCATTATCGCTTTTACTTTTGCCGGTCTGTTTGCCACGATTATCTTTTACGGCAAAGGCTTTGGCGTCCTGTTTTTGTTGGCACTTGCGGGCAGCCTGATCTGGAACGCCCACCGCAAGCATCGCAGCATGTCCGAAGAGGCGGCGGAAGAAACAATCTTTAACCTCAAATCGGTCGAAGACCCCCAAGGCAGCGTCGAAACAACTTTCGAGCATATGGCCTTTTTGCTGAAGGAAATTCGTCTATCCCTCGACGAATCCCTCGACGCCCTTTTTAGACAGAGTTTGGATAGGCTGCGAGTAGAACGCAAAAGAGTTAGCAAAATCCAGCGGTGGTCCAATATCATCAGCGCCAATGTTTTCAAAGTGATGCGCTTGCTTGACCACAAAAGCCTGGATGTTTCTCACAAATATCCACAGACCGTACGTCGTCTGCAAAAGCTCACCGACGGCCACCGGGATATCGTGCTTCGCGCCTATACCCACGTCGGCAATCATCACAAAGGGTTGCTTCCGGTACAGGTTGAGGAATTAGAACAGGTACGGGAGTTGTTGGATGGAATTCTTCTTGAGGTGGAAGAAACCTTCAACCGACGGCAGACAGCCAATCTAAGTCGCCTGGCGGAAAAAGATCGTCAATTGCGGGATCTTGCTGCCGAACTTAACGTTAAACAGGTCGCTCGTATTCAGGACAGCGCTTCCAAAACCCGTCTGAGCATTCTCTATTATGCCATCGTCGGCAATGCGATGATGATTTCCAAACAGAATCTCGAGTTACTGGAGATTTTCAATCTCTCCTTCGGAGAAATTGAATAAATTCAATAGCGACTTCAATTAAATTTTTCGTACAGCACAAAAAAAAGCGCCTCCGGTTTACGTCAGAACCAGAGGCGCTTTTTACTCATATTCCGATTGTTAGACTTCTTGCACCGTCAAAGCAATCCTGACATATCTTCCGAATGGATTACCCCTAATATCTATGGATGATACAAAATCCATTGCCCAGCCGTGCTTCGTTTGCAAACCTCCAACACCCTCTGAACTCGCTCTGACTTTGCACCGACCCTCGATTCATGACTGAAAGGTGATCCCATGTCCGAAACCATCACCTGCATTGACTCCACACTGAGACACAGCGAAGATCCTCGCGCATTGCTGCGCAAATTCCTTTGGCTCGGTCTGCTCTGTCTATCCACGCTACTCATTCTGGCTACCTACGGTGTCTACCGGGCCTACAGCTGGCGTCTTATTGAAAGTGCTCATACCGAAGCGGTAGCCACCTGCCAGGTCCTGCTAATAAAAGAGAAAAAACATATTCTGACTATCGATGAATTCGGTCAGGCCCGTTTAAAACTGGATGAAACCGCACAGGCTAACTTCGAAAAACGCTTACAAAAGTATTTCCGCCCCCTAGCCGTGGATACTGTACGCATCTGGGACTTACATCACCGCATTATCAATCGTACGGACAACAAAAACTCTGACCGAACTGCAACCAACCCTGCGGCCTTGAATCAAGCTCTGACTGGCAAAGGCGTCTCATTTCTGGGCAAAGCGAACGATGATTCGATTGAAACCAAGAATTTGTGGGGATCGGCAAATCAGGTGATTAGCTATTTGCCGATATGGGGAAAAAACAAAGAGGTGCTTGGAGCTATCGAGGTTCGGCGAAGCGTCCAAAGTTATCGTGCAGAGATCCTTCGCGGAGTGGCCTTTTTCGCCTTGCTGCTGGGAGCGGCGCTCCTTGCACTGTTCAGCTGCGTCTACCTTCTGGTGGACAAGGGCGCGAACCGCTTGGCTAAAACCCAGCG
>MAXR01000174.1:4559-4766 GCA_001751155.1 Desulfuromonadales bacterium C00003068
ACAGCTTTTCAAAAGGAAAAAACAACAAGCGTCACAAAACCCCGGTGAACTTTGGCCTATTGATGCTCGATTTTGATAATTTTAAAGAGATCAATGATAACTACGGGCACCCGGTGGGAGATCAGGTGTTACAAGAGCTGGCAAACCGCCTTCGAGCCACATTGCGCCCCTATGACATCCTAGGGCGGATCGGCGGTGAAGAGTTTC
>MAXR01000175.1 GCA_001751155.1 Desulfuromonadales bacterium C00003068
AGGGTAACTTCCGCACTATGGCGAATCTTCTTTGCCACAGAAAGAACAGCCTGCGCATCAATCGGTTCGTCAATATACTTTTTAACGCGGGAAAGTTTTTCCTCAAGATAGTTACGCACGGCTTCGCTGGTTTCCATATGTCTGAACGTTACGGCAATTTGCATAAATTAACCTCCCGGGGATTGTAGTTTGTGAATGTCTGAAACAGCCTCGCCATTGACCTGAAGTATAAACTGTCTTTGGCCCTGCCTCCTTTCAGAAAAAACGCTTTCTCTCCGTGGACGACCTTATCCCCAACATCTCCCGGTACTTAGTAACGGTACGCCGGGCGATATCGATACCCTGCTGACGCAACATATCGACAATTTTTTGGTCCGAAAAAGGTTTTTTAATATTCTCTCCAGCAACGATTCCCTTAATTTTACTTTTAACACTTTCCGAGGCGATAGAAGCGCCAACAGTAGTATTAATCCCGCTATTGAAAAAATATTTAAGTTCAAACAAGCCCCGGGGCGTCTGCACATATTTATTTGTTGTGACCCGGCTGACCGTCGATTCATGCATCTCGATATCTTCGGCCACATCGCGTAATACCAGCGGTTTAAGGTGCTCTATGCCCTTTTCAAAGAACTCCTTTTGAAACTTGACGATACTTTTTGTTACCCGGTAAATGGTCCGCTGCCGCTGATGGATGCTTTTAATCAGCCACATGGCACCCCGGAGCTTTTCCTGAATATATTCGCCAGCTTTTTTGTCAACATTGGCACTACCCGAAAGAGCATTGCGATAAAAGGAGTTGATCCGTAGGTTAGGCAAACCCTCGTCATTCAAAACCACCACATATTCTTCGCCAATCTTATAAACGAAGATATCAGGAGTTATATAATGAATGTCCTCCTGACTATAGGCGCGGCCAGGTCTTGGATCGAGCCCAGAAATAATACGGGCAGCACCAAGCACATCATCGAGGCTCTCTTCCAAAGATTTGGCGATAGCCGGATATTTTCGCGTTTCCAGCTCGGCTATATGGTGCTGAAGAACCCGTTCAACCAAACTGTCTTCCATGCCCAGTTGCTGCACCTGCTTCAACAAGCATTCCTGCAAAGTACGGCTAGCTACTCCAGGCGGATCGAAATCCTGTACCAGACTCAGGGCACGCTCGACAATAGGCATTGCAAGTCCAGAACCATCAACAATTTCCTCTACAGACGCCTGCAAATATCCATTCTCATCGATATTACCAATAATTTCCGCCGCCGCCATCTGCTCATCGTCCGCAATTCGGCTGAGATTAAGTTGCCACAACAGATGATCGCCAAGGGAGCTCTTTTTGGTCAGTAAATTTTCGTAGCTGGGCCGATCATCGTCTCCTTCATACATTTCAGAAGAAGTGCCACTGAGATGATTGCCCTCTAAATAGGTCTGCCAGTCGACATCGTTGAACTCTTCCGGGTTCTCCTTTAGTTCCTGCACTTCCTCGCTGGCCGCTTCATCTTGTTCAGACTCTTTTTCGGCGTCCTGCTCTTCCTGCTCCTCAAGAGTATCGACCCCCTCTTCCAGAATCGGATTTTCTTCCAATTCCTGGCGAACAACGATTTCCAACTCCATACGGGATAGCTGCAACAGCTTGATGGCCTGCTGCAACTGCGGAGTCATGACCAGTTGCTGGGTCAGTTTTAGTTGTTGGCGAAGTTCTAAAGCCATGATACTCCCGGGACAATGTCCGTAGACTTTACGCTAGCAAGGAAACGCTATTTAACGGCTAAAGCTGAAACTGATCGCCTAGGTAAATGGAACGAACCGTCGGGCAAGCAGCGATTTCGTTGGGCAGGCCACAGGCCAGAATCTCTCCAGCATTGAGGATATATGCTTTATCGCATACGCTAAGAGTTTCACGTACGTTATGATCGGATACTAGGATGCCGATACCGCGTTGACGTAATTTTGAAATAATATTCTGAATATCAATAACAGCAATCGGGTCGATACCGGCAAACGGTTCATCCAGCAGAATAAAAGCTGGATTGACCACCAGGGCCCGGGCTATTTCAAGACGGCGCCGTTCTCCTCCTGAAAGAGCATACCCTGGAGATTTGGCGACGTGTTCCAATCGAAAATCTTCGAGCAACTCGACCATGCGCTGATGTCGAACCGCCGAAGTGAGATTCAGAGTTTCCAAAATAGCTAACAGGTTTTCCTCAACAGTCATTTTACGAAAAACTGATGCTTCCTGTGCCAAGTAAGCAATACCGACTCGTGCTCGCTGATACATCGGCATATCGGTCAACTCTTTATCGTCAAGAAAGACCTGCCCTTTATCGGGGCGAACCAGCCCAACAACCATGTAAAAGGATGTGGTTTTTCCAGCTCCGTTGGGTCCTAACAGACCAACCACCTCCCCGGAAGCCACCTCCAAGTCAACCCCGCATACTACCTGCCTCCCACCGTAGACTTTATGAAGACCTCGGGCAACAAGGCGCTGAGTCATTCTGAAGTCCTTTCCCTCGGATGAAAAACGGCTTTGACCCGTTCACTCCCCTTACTCCGTACGATACTACGTTCCGAGTCAAGAAAGAAGACAATTTCATCTCCTTCAATGAAATCCTCGCCTTGGCGAACCTTTGGCGCCCCGGTCAGCACAACCTGTCCGCGGGTTCTATCAAACACAGCTTTTTGGCCGGTTGCGAAGCGCTCGCCCTGCTCGATACGTACCTGTCGAAACGCTTCGATGCGTTCGATGCGCTGACCTTCATTGGCCTGATAGAGTATAAGTTCTTCTGCGCGGATAGTTGTCTCACCCTGTATGGCCACGACTTCGCCGATAAACCTAACCGTACCTGCTGCATGGTCAGCCTCGAGACGACGGGACGAAATCTGAATGACATCTGATCCACCCAGAGTCTGGTCGGCGCAAACCGTAGAGCCATGGTCGCCAGCAAAAAAACTGAGCAATAACAGCAATAGGATGACGCTGTTTCGGCAAGCTGACATATCCTTCATTCCGCTCCTCTTACCAGTTGCTTAACCTAGTTTGAACCTGGTCCAAGATCACCATCCGTTGCTTGGGCAGAAGAACCTGCAGGCCTTGACCTTTTGTTTCCATATCCTTAGCAACCAATCGAACAGGCGATTCGCTTGTTATCAATTCCGCTTTGTTGTCATAAAACAATTGCTGGCAATACAATGCTATGCCTTGATCACTCTTTACAACCACATCGCCGACAAGTTCAACATTACCGGTTTCCGAAAACCACTTGCCATTCCGAGCTGTCAACTTGATATCGCCAAACTCTCCCTGGTTATAAATGGTCATACTCACATTTTCTAGCCGGGCCTCCTGGCGTTGTGGCTCGTGGGAAACAGAATCGGCCTGCAACCGCCAGAACGGCTGATCACCGCGGGTCTCTGTGTAGTCAATATTATCCAAAGCAATATCGACATTGTCGGGAAGGAGCTCTACCAATTGTTCAGGGGTGGCAATTTCAAAATTCCTCCACACCACAAACACCACTGTACCAAGTAGCAG
>MAXR01000176.1 GCA_001751155.1 Desulfuromonadales bacterium C00003068
GCGGCAGCTGACCCATCCGTGCCGTCATGGCCTATTCAGCTACGGAAATACTGCACCCTCCCCATCGCCAAACGATCCGGCAACAGCGCTCAACCAGCCGGCGTACCGAATCCTGCTGCACCAGCAAGTCGCTGATTAGGGCATATCGGCCCAGGCCAATTGTTTGGGGGCGAGTTAACTTTCAGATCGAGGAAGATACTCTTCCCCTCTTGACCAAAAAGGAATTCTTTTGTGCGAAAAACATTTATCCCTTGCCTTTTGCGTGGTTACCGTGTTAGCCTCACAAGACTTAAGCAAGTTTGTGTAAATTTTTATCGCTCACCGAATTGACAAGGTGTCAGCTCGGATTAAAACACAGGCCTTTTTGGGGCATGTGTTTTTTCATTTGGACGGGCGGATTTACACAACAAAAAAGTTCCCACAAAGGGGACATGGAGAAAAAAATGGCAGAAGGTACAGTAAAATGGTTTAACGACGCAAAAGGTTTTGGTTTCATCGAGCAGGACAACGGCCCTGACGTATTCGTTCATTTTTCAGAGATCCAGGGTGATGGTTTCAAATCCCTTGCCGAAGGCGACCGTGTAAGCTTTGAGGTCACCCAAGGTCAAAAAGGCCCTCAGTCGGCCAATGTACGCAAAATCTAAAGTAAAATTTTGCATATAGCTGCAAAAGAGCCCCGCGATAAATCGCGGGGCTCTTTTTTCTCCAGCAGTCTGCAAAGAGCATTTATGCCAACCACCTGTACAGGCTAAATCTCCAGCGGAAAGGACCAACCCATGGCTAGAAAACCGAATTATGGCTATGAAAAACGCCAGAAGGAACTCGCCAAAAAAGCCAAAAAAGAAGAAAAGAAAAAGCGCAGACAGGAAGATGAAGCTGCAGATCCTTCACAACAGACAGATGACCAACCAACTGTTCCTTAACCCGGCTGCTGCGAGGGCGCAGAGTCTCTGCGCCCGCCTAGCAATCTAACTTCTAGCGTAAAAAGATACCGTTCCTATCCCCTCCATAGAGTCCAGGCCAGATCATTTTTATTTGTACTCTGAGTAAACTTTGCCTTACAGGTTAGACACTGATAATCCTGTTCCTCAAAACCCCTCTTATTGTGTCCCTTGAAAATACGCAACCCATCAATTTTGATTAAATACTCATGGGGCTTTCCGTTTCGCGATTTTTCTGCTTGCTCTTCACACAGCTTACAAATCTTCATACATTTTATTCCGTTCCCTTGCTGGCCATCCCTTCATCGAAGCATAACGACCGGCGTGCACAATGAGCGTATCTATTGACAGCGCATCATTTTTCGGCCGTCCTCAAACAGCACTTCAACCTTTTGTGGCCCGACCACTCGCTGCACCAAACCAAGCCCGAACACGGGATGATTAATCAGTGCATTGACCTTGTAAGCCGCGGTCATGGCGTAATCTGTCGCTTTGGCGGGATTCAGGGTCGGCCTCAAAGTCTGCCACTCCTGGCGCTCTACCTCTTTTGGATCGACTGTCCGACGCACGGCTGGCTTTCTAGCAGCTGTGGGCGGCCGGTATTTGTGCTCTCGACTGCAGACGGTACACTGCACTCTGCCGGGACTCTCTTCATCTATGGTGACGATGACATGGGCTGTATTTTTGCGGCATTTAGTACAGCGGCCTTCGATAGGGTCACCGACGGAAAGCGTGGCATTCTGCATAACGATACTTCCTTCCTTGGGGCTGGCCAAGATATGTCCGATAAAAGTCAGGGAGACCACTGGAATCTATCGAACAGGCTTGACAAGAGACGGACCAAAATCCGGCAGGGCCGTCGAATCTCTTCATGCCGGAAGGTCATCTCCGCAGGGCATGAAGGGCGATCGAATGGTTGAAGAGAAGGTCTGGTTTGGGAGGATAACGCTTTATCATACACCTTTTACCTCTTAAAGGACAGCAGACAAAGTGCCTGCCTGATATACTAGTCCAAGAATAAAGAGGTTTTCTGCCTTAATTGGTAACTCCAAGTGAGACCGTTGCATAATTTACCCCTATAGCAGAAATCCCAGCCAGGGATACAGCGGACCTTTATTCCGTCAAAATTCAAATCTTCGCATGCCTACAATCCTGAGTGTGGTCGCCTGTTTTGGCGACTTCTCATTGCAATGGACCTTTATTCAGTCTACACTGACGCAAGATTCTCTTCATGATAATGCTGCGCCATTTGTAGGACTGAAGTAGAATGCAAATGAATGTGTTTAATGCCACTTAGAGCTTTCGGCTTCGGAATTTCGTTGACCGTTAAGGGCAACTAGTTAGTGTCCATCCGGAAACTCCGGATGGGCACAATGTAGTTTTCATATGGGAAACGAGCAATTTTTCCCAAGAT
>MAXR01000177.1:0-2281 GCA_001751155.1 Desulfuromonadales bacterium C00003068
GAAAAAAAATGGGCTCCTCATCTTCGACGCTAACATTGCTTTTGCTCAAGTCGAAATTATGTTAGGTGGCGGTGGTCCAGAGCAGGGGGTTGTGACACCCAATCGTGGCATGACTTCCATTGAGATTAATATTGTTAAAGAAGTTGTTTCTGAGGGTTGTCAAGAGCTCAACAAAGCCTTTTCGGCGATAGAGCCATTAGCCTCTGAACTGGTTCGGGTTGAGGCTAATCCGCGCTTAGTAACCATTGTTCCCGGTGATACAGAGATAATGGTTGCGTCGTTTAAGGTTAAGATTGATGACACTGTTGGTCTGATGCGTTTGGCAATCCCTTATTCCTCCTTGGATCCTATCCGTGAAAAACTTAAAAGTGAACTCGGTGCGGCAAGNNAAGTGGGGGGGGTATTTCGCCGATGAAGTACAAGAGATGGATGTTGCTGTCTCCGCTCAATTAGCTCAAATACAACTCGATGTGCGAGATATTCTTGATCTGCGCGTTGGTGATATTTTGCCCTTGGGATGTCCGCCTGACAGTCCTGTTACATTACAAGTTGAAGGTCATTCGAAGTTCACAGGATTAATTGGTTTGCGGGACGGGAAAAAAGCCCTTCGTATTATAGATAAAGTAAAAAAAAGGAGATAGTTTGTATGGAAGAGACGGAAAGTAACTCGCCAGTGCCGCATTCCCAACAGGCTGCTGAAGAGCTTCAAGAAGGATTGAAAAATCTTGAATTATTGTTAGATATTCCTCTCGATGTGTCGATTGAGGTAGGTCGCACCAAGATGTTGGTGCGAGATTTGCTCATGATGGATGAAGGCTACGTCATTGAATTAAGTAAGGGTGCCAGTGATCCCTTGGATGTCTATGTTAACTCGCGCTTAATTGCTCGCGGTGAAGTTGTGCTGGTAAACGATAAACTAGGTTTACGTCTCACCGATGTTGTTAGTCCGGCTGAGCGTATAGAGAATTTGGCATAATTATCATGGTGAGAGCGTTTCTTTTATCTTTTATACTCCTCCCAACAGCAGCCTATGCTCTCAATGCAGTAGAAACAGATATCGTTCCGATGAGCTTGAAAGTGATGGGTGGTCTTACTCTTGTTTTGGGTCTTGTTCTGTTGATATATGCTCTTTTGAAAAAAAGTGGACGTTGGTTGCCGACAGCTCAGAATCGTGAAATAAATTTGATCGAAGTGCGCTATTTAGCTCCCAAGAAGGCCCTTTACCTTCTTGAGGTTAACGGATCAAGGTTACTTATCTCTGGAACCAATGAGCGGATGGAAACCTTAGCTCAGTGGCCTCTTGGGAAGAGTACGGCATCTGCATTTGACCAGGTATTAAATGATGAGGCTGCTCCACCGCTCAGATCAGGTCGTTCGGGGGGAGAATGACAATGCGCCTGTGCATTCGAGTGATCATTGCAGCAATACTGTTTAGCTATCCATTGTCGGTGTTCGCGATTGATCTGCCGACGATTAGTTTAGGGGTTGAAAACGCAACGACCCCAAGTGAAGTTTCTAGTGCTGTTCAAATTTTGTTGGTGCTCACGGTATTGTCCGCAGCGCCAGCTATTTTATTGATGACGACAGCCTTTGTTCGCGTTGTTGTTGTTTTGTCCTTTGTTCGTCAAGCGATGGGCACGCAACAAATGCCACCGAATCAGGTCATCGTTGGTTTGGCAATGTTTCTTACCTTTTTTATTATGTCACCGGTTTATACCGTGGTGAATGAACAGGCCGTCCAGCCTTATTTAGCAGGGGAAATCAATCAACAAGTGGCCTTAGAGCTTGCCATTGATCCGATTCGTGAGTTCATGTTTTCGCAAACAAGGGAAGAAGATTTAGCCCTGCTTATTGATGTCTCAGGTCACGATCAGCCAACTAGTCAGTTAGAAGTGGCGACAACCGCATTGATTCCTGCATTTATGTTGTCAGAATTGAATCGCGCGTTCCAAATAGGCTTCATGATCTACATTCCGTTTCTTGTTATTGATATGATTGTCGCTTCAGTCTTGATGTCTATGGGGATGATGATGTTACCGCCACCCATTATCTCCTTGCCCTTTAAGTTGTTATTATTTGTTCTGGTTGACGGATGGGGGCTTGTTGTTGGGGCCCTGGTTAAGAGTTTCTCTTAGTAATGGAGGTCATTGATGTCACCTGATTTTGTTATCGACATAGGTCGCAACGCGGTTAAAACTGTCCTTTTGATCTCCTCACCCATGTTACTTTCGGGGCTCATTGTTGGTTTAATGGTCAGTATTTTTCAAGCGGCAACGCAAAT
>MAXR01000177.1:2328-5270 GCA_001751155.1 Desulfuromonadales bacterium C00003068
TTTGCTCCATGGATTATCCGCGTTATGCTTGCCTTTACTCAGAACATATTTCAGGGGATTTCAATTGTCGGGGGCTAAGATTCATGGAGCTACTATTAGTTCCGGTCGATAAAATACAACTTGCACTGATTTGTCTTGCCCGCGTTGCAGCTATTTTTGGGAGTATGCCGATATTCGGTAGTTCCCAAGTTCCCGCCCGTGCAAAAACAATCCTTGCTCTGTTGTTGACCGTTTTAATTCTTCCTGCCGTTGAGTCAACTTTACCGCAATCCAGCTTAACCCCACTATCTCTTGGTCTGTTAGTTGCCAATGAAGCTTTATTGGGTATCATGATGGGCTTTATCGCTCGACTAATCTTCACAGCTGTTGAATTTGGCGGAACGATTGTTGGTTATCAAATGGGTTTCGCCGCCGCCAATGTGTACGATCCGCAGAATCAACGTCAAGTCTCCTTGCTGTCACAGTTCCAAAACGTATTTGCTATTCTTATTTTCTTGGCACTAGATGTGCATCACATCTTTATTCGGGCTATGGTTGATTCATATTATTTGTTACCACCTGGTTTGTTGGATTTTTCCACGGGTGCTGTACCATTTGTTATGGAATTGACTAGCCGTATGTTTGTGTTGGCTATTCGCTTTAGCGCGCCGATTTTAGCAGTATTACTGTTGTCTGGGTTGGTTTTGGGCATTTTGTCTAGAGTGTTTCCTCAGCTCAATGCCTTTATGTTGTCGTTCCCGATTAATATTGGTTTGGCATTTATTATTATGAGTCTGACCATGGATTTGGTTGTGGCACTTTTGAGCCAAGAGTTTTCAATGTTACCTGATCGTTTTGACCATCTTTTAGTGATGTTGAGAGGCGGCTAAATGGCAGAGGAGTCAGGTTCCGAACGGACAGAGGAAGCCAGCAGCAAACGGCGTGATGATTTTCGCAAAAAAGGTCAGGTTGCTCAAAGTAAGGAGATCAATACTGCTGCATTAATGGCGGTATCCATCTTGCTCTGGTATTTTTATGGGCCGAGGTTTTGGAGTAACCTTTCGTGGCAGGTCGAACATATTTGGTCTCAGGCGGGACAATATGAGGTGACCCCGCAGTCTATGGTGCAGATTCTTAGATTTGTACTGAAAAATGGAATATTACTTCTTGCGCCGATCTTTTTAATGGTGTTGGTGATTGGTTTCTGTGCCAGTTTTTTTCAAATTGGTTGGTTGTTTACAACTCAGCCTTTGATGCCTGATTTTTCGAAATTAGATCCAATAAAGGGTGCAGCTCGATTTGTTTCCAAAAAATCTTTTGTTGAATTAATTAAATCGCTAGCTAAAGTGATTTTGGTTGGCTACGTGGCATATAAGACCCTTTTTAATGAATTTGAAAATGCGTTATATCTTGTTCAAATGGACACCCTTGAGACTCTAAATTATGTGGGTCGTGTTGCTCTCGTTGTTTTATTTAAAAGTTGTGGCATCATGCTTTTGTTAGCATTGATTGATTTTATCTTTGTCCGCTATGAGATGGAAGAGAAGATGAAAATGACCAAGCAGGAGCAAAAAGAGGAACACAAAGAGAGCGAAGGCGATCCGCAACTTAAGGCTCGTATCCGTCAAATGCAGCAGGAGATGGCCCGCAATCGAATGATGTCTGAAGTGCCTAAGGCCGATGTGGTAATTACCAACCCAACCCATCTTTCAATTGCCATACACTATGAGCAAGGTAAAACGGATGCGCCGATTGTCGTAGCAAAAGGTGCTGATCATTTAGCGATGAAAATTCGTGAAATTGCCCGTGAGAACAATGTTCCACTGGTCGAAAATGTCCCTGTAGCACGAGCATTATACAAAGTAGATATTGGTGCCGTGGTTCCAGAGCAAATGTTTAAAGCCGTTGCCGAAATACTTGCATATGTCTATAGCCTGAAACGACGTCGATAAATTATGTTTGAAGCAATCACATCAAATAAATGGTTCAAAATATTACTTCGAAGCGATATCGTGGTATCAATCGGCTTGGTTGCGATACTTATGCTGATGATCTTGCCTTTGCCACCCATGTTGCTCGACATCTTTCTCTCGCTAAATATTACTATATCAATGCTGATTCTGATCATCAGCCTATACACCACAAAATCTATGGAGTTTGCTGTTTTCCCCTCCGTATTGCTTACAACAACCATGTTTCGCCTTTCGCTTAATGTCGCTTCCACGCGGTTAATTTTACTCCATGGTGAAGAGGGGCCAAGTGCTGCGGGCTCGGTCATTATGGCATTTGGGCAATTTGTTGTTGGTGGTAATTATGTTGTTGGTATTGTCATATTTGTCATTTTGGTTTTGATTAACTTTATGGTCATTACCAAGGGTGCAGGGCGTGTTGCTGAAGTTGCCGCACGATTTACTCTCGATGCCATGCCGGGAAAACAGATGGCGATCGATGCTGATTTGAATGCAGGACTCATTAATGATGAACAAGCGAAGGCACGTCGTATCGAAATAGCCAACGAGGCTGATTTTTATGGAGCGATGGATGGTGCGAGTAAGTTTGTCAGAGGTGATGCGATTGCTGGAATTATCATCACTTTAATTAATATTGGTGCTGGTTTTATTATTGGTGTTGTACAAAAGGGGATGCCAGCATTCGAGGCAGCGCAAAACTATACTATTCTTACTGTAGGTGATGGTTTGGTTGGCCAAATTCCGGCACTGATTATCTCAACTGCAGCAGGTTTGTTGGTCACTCGTACCACAGGAACAGGTGATTTCGGTAGTGACTTAAAGGCGCAATTTTCTAAATATCCGCAAGCTGTGTGGGTTGTTTCGGCAATTATGCTCGGTTTTGCAATCATTCCCGGTATGCCATTTATTCCATTCATTACTTTGTCAGCGATCTTAGGCTTTGCCGCTTACAGCATGCAACAAACTGAGGCTGAGCTTATCCTTGCTGCGGAA
>MAXR01000178.1:0-4437 GCA_001751155.1 Desulfuromonadales bacterium C00003068
GAATTTTACTCATCGATAGTGATCGGGAGATTGTTAAGGCCAACCAGCAAGCGAGTGAAATTTTTGGTATCCCACCAGAGGTTTTGATTGGCACCCCTTTTAGGTACTTGACGGATGAAGCAGGGTGCAACAAACTATCTGCAATAAGGGAGAACCTCATTGAAGGCCAGCGCCGCCATGTTGAGGTAACCAGCGTGTATGTCGACGGCAAGACCTTTCCTTGCGAAATCACCATGACTCGAATGGATCTCGACAACCAGAAATTTTGGCCAGTGATTGTTCGTGACATCAGCGAACAACAGGCCCTTGAATCAGGACTACGTGAAGAAAAACTCCATACCGAAGAGATGAACGTTACCTTGCGTAATGTGCTTAAAAGTATTGAGAGTGACCGTCAGCAGTTCGAACAAAATTTAACCCACAGAATTCGTTCAGGCCTGTTACCCGGACTAGAAAAGGTTCGCCATGAAAAAGATGAACGGATTAACACCATCTATCTCGATCTCCTCAAGGAGCAGTTGATTGCATTGACGACTGACTTTGAGACAGAACTTGATGCCGACCTACTCAAATTAAGTAAAAGTGAATTGAAGGTCTGCCGCTTTATCAAAGCCGGTTTATCAGGTAAAGAGATTTGTGAAACGATGAATCTTTCCTTCGAAACGATTCAGACCCACCGCAAAAACATCCGTAAAAAACTGTGTTTGCGCGGTAAAGATGTCAATCTGCATACATTTTTAATCAACCGCAATTGCGACCTTGGCACAACAGACGGTAACTAAAACGATTTTCCAGAATGGATCTCATTATGACGAACAATACCCCCCCTTGGGATGAAGAATATGACGTTGTAATTATTGGCTCGGGCTTTGCGGGCTTATCCGCTGCAATTGAAGCGAAGCAGGCTGGAGCCAAAACGATTGTTCTGGAAAAGATGCGCATACCTGGCGGTAACTCGGCAATTAGTGGTGGTTTGCTGGCGGTAGCAAATTCAGAGTTACAACGCCAAGAAGGGATCATAGATTCACCCGAACTGATGCTCGACGATATGATGCAAGCAGGTATGCAGCTCAATCACAAAGAGCTTGCGCGTATGGTTGCTGAACAATCGGCGACAGTTCTTAACTGGACGATTGACACCCTTGGCGTCAAATATAAAGAATCCCTCAATCATCTAGGTGGCCATAGTGTCCCGCGTACCTATATCACCGACACCAGTACTGGTTCTGGCATTATTCAACCCTTGCTAGCTAAGTGCCGAGAACTTGAAATAACGGTACAGATGAAAACCATGCTCAACCAACTTCTTAGCGATACAACAGGTCGTATTGACGGTGTCGAGGTCCGCTGTGACTATCTTTTTCCGCAACAGGACTCTGGTCAATTAAAACGGATTCGCGCCCGTAAAGCAGTGATCATGGCTACAGGAGGTTTCGGTCGTGATATCAATTTTCGCATGACTCAAGACCCGCGCTTAGATAAAAGTATCGACAGTACCAACCAGATGGGTGCTACGGCTGAAGGCTTACTCTCAGCGTTACGGGTCGGCGCGACCCCCATTCACCTATCATGGATTCAACTTGGCCCTTGGGCATCATTCCATGAGAAGGGGTGGGGGGTTGGCTCCATGTTCACCCTGCTTGCAGGTTTTCCCTATGGAATTATGGTGGATGCCAACACGGGCAAACGCTTTGTCAACGAACTCTCTGACCGCAAACTACGCACCGATGCCATGCTGTATCATGACCGCATACCCGTTGCCATTGTTGACAGCCTTGGCGTAATAAAAGCGACAACCCTCGATAAATGTCTTAAACAGGGGGTGGTCAAAGCCTTTTCCTCTATCGAAGAGTTGGCGGCAGCGGACAATATTCCTCTCCCTGCGCTACGCGAGACACTAGAGCGTTACCACTTATCGTTAGCTCGTGGCCGCGATGGCGAATTTGGTAAACAACTGAGCAATGACCTCAAACCCATTGAGAACCCACCGTTCTACTCGATCCGTCTACTACCAAAAGTGCACCACTGCATGGGTGGCGTACAAATAAACGAGCGCGCTCAAGTGTTGTCGATTAGCAACCAACAACCGATCCCTGGCCTCTATGCTGCGGGTGAAATCACCGGTGGTATTCATGGTTCTAGCCGCCTCGGCAGCAATGCCATTGTCGACTGCTTAGTTTTTGGCCGCATTGCTGGCCAACAGGCTGCTGTGGAACAACTTTAAACAACAGCAAAAGTAACATTGCGCCCCTTAAACCGCCACACAACTGCGCGTCAATCAACGATCCAACACCTTTAATCACTAAAATTAAAACCAAGAAACAGTCACTTCCATTAATCGGGTAGTTGTTTTTACCCGATTAAACCCCGATACCTGCCCTAGTCAAAACAATCAACCCTGCTACAATTTTACTACAATCAAGATGATGAAAAAAGGGAGAGCAACTCAACACGAGTTACCACCTATAACCGTTTTATCAACATTAAATTTTCGAGTGATGTTTCGATCCCTATCGCCTTTGCGACACAACAAAACCTTAATGTGAGCCTACCACTGAGACGTGTTTTGTACCTTGCAGTGACGATAGTGTTCTTTGCCATCCTCGAATCTTTAACAGAGACAGAACACTGGTCGCCCCTATTGAATCATCTTTAATTCACACAAGGCCACACTTCAGGCGGATCGTCCTGAATTGGCGCTACCCACCCCAACAACGGGGTGATAACCACATTCTGGGAGGTTCGTATGAAAGAGAAAAAGAGCCAACAAGCAGATCGTCGCAAATTTCTGGTCGGCATGGGTGTTGCTGGTGCAGCAGTCACGTTAGCTGGCCCTGCTATGGCCATAACATCATGTAAAAGTGATGTCCGCTGGGATCAGGAACATGAGCTGGTGATCATCGGTTCCGGTTTTGCCGGACTAGCCGCTGCGATTCAGGCCAAGCGACTTGGTGCCAAAGATGTTGTCATTTATGACAAAATGCCAGTATTCGGTGGCAACTCTGCTTTTAACGGCGGTCTGTTCGCGGTTCCAGGTTCGCCGCTGCAGAAGAAAAAAGGTGTTAAAGACTCACCGGCTCAGATGGTCGCCGATCAGGCCAAAGCAGGCCGTGGTGTGGCAGACAAGGAGCTGCTGGAGCATGTCGCCAAGCATGCTGGCGAAGCCTTCCAGATTACTCTGGATGCCGGTTCCGAATATTTTCCCTACCTGCAGCAACTTGGTGGTCACTCGGCACCGAGAACCTATCAGACTACTGTCGCCTGTGGCGCCGGTATTACCCAGCCGCTGATTAAAGAATGCCAGAAACTCGGCGTGCGCATGGTCAACCGCGCTAAATTCGACAGCTTGATTTTTGACGATAAAGGCAAAGTTGTCGGTGCCAAAATTCTTGAAGGCCACTACGTCGGTCGCGGCAAAGAGGGCTCACCAATCAATGTCCGTTCCGCGCGCGGTGTGTTGGTCGCTACTGGCGGTTTCGCCCTCAATGTCGGTCTGCGCAGTGCTCAGGATCCAACCCTGACCGCAGAAGTCGGTTCGACGAACGTTGCGGGTGCCGCCACCGGTGAAGCACTGCTGGAACTGTTTGATGTCGGTGCGGTGCCAGTACATATGGCCCACATCCAGACCGGTCCCTGGGCATCCGCTGATGAGGACGGCTTCGGTTACGTCTCCAACTACTCGATCTATAACTTCGCTCACTCGATTTCGGTCTACCCGAAAACCGGCAAGCGTTTCATGAACGAGATAGCTGACCGTAAAACCCGTTCCGACGCCCAGTTGACCTGTCGCGACGATGACGGCAAGCCGCTGCCACCAGTCACCATCACCAGTTATGAGCACGCCAAAGCACACNNAGCATGAAGAAGGTGCTCAAGTACGGTGTTGGCTGGAAGTTCGATTCTGTGGAAGAGCTGGCCAAGCACTTCAATATCCCGTTCAAGGCGTTGAAGAAGCAGATCGCTGAATATAACAGCTATGTCAAGTCCGGGGTGGACGAGCAGTTCGGCAAGCCGATGGGCAAGGCCAAAGGCAAGTACCTCAAGGCTCCTTTCGTCACTGTTCGCAACTGGCCAAAAGTTCACTACTGCCAAGGTGGCGCCAAGATCAATGTCAAGGCAGAAGTTATCGATTCAACCACCTGGAAACCGATCCCCGGTCTGTTCGCAGCTGGCGAAGTTGCTGGTGGTATGCACGGTGTCAGCCGCCTCGGTAGCTGTTCGATCCCTGACTGCATGGTCATGGGAATGACCGCCGCCAAAACCATGATGAAAGCCTAATGACCTCAGATAATAATAAGGAGACGTTATGAAAGTATATGCAAAAGTGATGATGTTCACAGTGCTGGTGTTATTTATCGCGAGTACCAGCATGGCAGGCGAAACCCTAAAGCAGTTTAAAGATATTAAGGGTCGCTCGTTCCACGCTGATTTTTACGA
>MAXR01000178.1:4496-5187 GCA_001751155.1 Desulfuromonadales bacterium C00003068
CAATATGCACTACGGCAAAGCCGTTCCATGCATGGAGTGTCATGCTGAGCATGAATCAAGCAAACCAATGTGCGCTGGCTGTCATCAATTTAAGTATCCAAAATATAAGCACTAAGACCGTTTAAAAACGGCCCGGCATTTTCGCCGGGCCGTCACCAACACACTTAACACCGAAAGGGATAACATTATGTTTGGATTAGGCGGGCAAGAACTCTTGATCATCCTCGCAATCGTTACTGTTTTATTCGGAGCAAAAAAACTTCCTCAACTTGGCAGTTCATTGGCCAAAGGGATCACAAATTTCAAAAGTGGCATCAATGATGAAAAAAAAGAGAAAGAGCTTGATGCTCCTGAAGCGTAGCATCGATAAATAGCACCGCAGGACTCTAACTCGTCATCATCGATCACCCATCATGAAAGAGGGGGTACGCATATGTTTGGAATAGGAATGCCAGAATTACTACTTGTTCTCGGCCTAGCATTGATTGTCATCGGCCCACAAAAAATGCCCGCCGTTGCTAAAGCGTTAGGGCGCGGCTTGAACGAATTCCGTCGTGCGACTCAAGAGATCAAAAACACCATTGATGTGAGCAGCTACATGGAACAATCTGACGAAACTCATTCAGCATCAAACACCGATTCGTCAACACAATCATCGGTAAAAACTGATGTCAGTTGAACCCTTCCCGTT
>MAXR01000179.1:0-258 GCA_001751155.1 Desulfuromonadales bacterium C00003068
AAGGCAAAGTTGCGCGTTGCCATCACTGACACCTAAGCGCTCAAGGAGTTGACAATAATAATCTGTATGATGCATTAACTTATCAGCAGCGGTAACAGTCACTGGATAATTCAACAACAATCGACGACCATCCGTTGTATAACCAGCGCGCCTAGGCACTCCCGAACAGATTGCAAGCAAAGCCGCTTCAATGGCATTTTGAAATAAAATTGCCGCGTCAAAATGGTTACTACGAATCTCCTTAATCATCCGAATAAA
>MAXR01000179.1:337-7421 GCA_001751155.1 Desulfuromonadales bacterium C00003068
GGGTAATGGCTTCGCAGCGCATTAAGTGCTGGAGTTGTCATTACCGCATCACCAATCCAATTAGTTCCGCGTACTAAAATCCTTTTCAGTTCATGATGTCCTAGCTTATTTGAAAACATGTTAATTACGCTTCCACACTGACGGCTTCATCAATCAACATGATTGGCACATCATTTCTGATGGGATAAGCCAATTGACAATGTGCGCAGCTAAGAAATTGCTGTTCGGATAAAACAAGCGCACCTTTACATTTCGGGCAAACTAAGTGATCAAGTAATTGAGGATTTATAGCCATAATGGATTCTCCGGCAAAGACATTTGTGTCATAAATTAATTAAATAAGGAATTGATCTTTTGTTCTAGTAGATCAGCCTCTATGGGGTCGAATATTAACGAAAAAGAACAACACGGGATGTTAAACATCTCGTTATTAAGTTTAACGGCATCTTTTTCTGTTGTTAAGATAAAATCTGCCTCAGCAGCCATGATCTTAATTGATTCAATCACATGCGGGGTAAATTCACAATGGTCCGCCAATGGCAATGTCGCCAATAACCTCACCCCACTCTGCTCAAGTGAAGTAAAAAAATCATGCGGATTTGCGATACCTGCAAAGGCAACACACTTACTCTGACGAAGTTGCTCAACAGGGTAATCGTGGCCCAATAAGTCTTGTGCACTGTGGGCTAAGGATTGCTGCGCACGAATAATAGGTTGAACACACGCCAACGGTATCGCAGTCTGTTGATTATAGCGTGTCATGATACAAAGATCTGCCCGTTGCACGGCTGCGGGAAATTCACGCAACAACCCAGCGGGTAAAAGATGTCCATTGCCGAAGGGATAGCGGCTATCAAACAACAGCAGATCTAAATCACGTGCCACAGCCAAATGCTGAAACGCATCGTCTAAAACGATAAGATCGACACCAAAGGTTTTAATCGCAGTGTCAATCCCTGCGCTTCGTTGCGGTGCAACAATCACAATAGCCTGTGGATTACGTCGAGCGAGAAGGTAGGGTTCGTCACCACATTGAGTCGCTGAGATTATCGGCCCATTCCCGGCACAGACAACGCGGACAGCGTCACCTTTTTCACCACCATAGCCACGACTTATCACAGCAACTTTTCGTTGTTGAGCACGTTGCTGTTTGAGTAAATAATCAACCATCGGCGTTTTTCCAGTACCACCGACAGCAAGATTACCAACTGAAATAACTGGGACAGATGCTTTATAGCAGGAGAACACACCTGCTTGATACAGCTTTGCACGAACAAGATTAATACAGCCGTAAAGCCAACCAATCGGCACTAAAATGGCGAGAAGTAAGCGATCACCGTTACTTCGTGCGCCTCGTGTTGCTAAACGGCGATAATACAGGGCTAATCGCGTATACACTGCACAATCTCACTTAATGTTTTATTACTCGCACCAGCATTACGTTGCAACAACGACCATCCCTGCTCACCCATTTTTTGGCATTTTTCTGGTGCATTCAATAAGGAGTGGACGAGCATATAAAGTTCATCAACATTATGAATGCGCCCTTCGCCTTGAGCCTTTTCAATGAGTACAGCAATTTCCCGAAAATTATGCATATGTGAACCAAAAACAACGGCTTTTTTTAGTAACGATGCCTCAAGGATATTATGGCCGCCCGTTGGTACCAGACTACCACCAACAAACACCAACTCTGACATATGGTAAAACTTGAGCATTTCACCGATGGTATCGACAAGGAGAACACCACCTTGATTTAAAGGTTGATCCGGTTGTTGCGAACGCAAACGCCACGAAAGTGATGCCTGTGTTAACAATTCACCAACCGACTTACACCGCCCAGGGTGGCGAGGTACTAAGATTAATATCAGATCGGGATGATGTTTCAACAACCGTTGATGCACCTCAATGATCTGCTCCTCTTCACCGGCGTGAGTGCTGCCAGCGACCCAAATACGTGTTTGCAATGGTAGAGAAAACTGCTGGCGCAACTGTTGACTAGACAAGTCTGGCGGTAAGGTTGATTCCATATCAAACTTAAGATTACCAGTCACCGTGATCCGATCAGTTGGGGCACCAAGTTCGGTAATCCGTTGACCATCGGTGTCAGATTGCATGCAAAAGCTACTCAATTGTTCAAGAACGGGTTGAAGGATCTTTTTTGCGCGTAAATAACGGGGGAACGAACGATCCGAAATCCGTCCATTAACCAACTGAATTGGAATCGACTGACGATGACATTGGCGGATGAAGTTCGGCCATAATTCCGTTTCAACAATCAATACGTGATCAGGTTGTATACGCTGCAAAACACGTTTCACCACCCATGAGGTATCCAAAGGGAAAAACAGTGTATCGTCAATCTCCTTAATCCCCTCAGCGATAGCGTGACCCGTTTCGGTGACGTTCGAAACCAACAATACCGCCTCAGGGTAATTCTTGCGTAGAACCTTAATCAGCGAAATCGCAGCACGGGTTTCACCAACCGATACAGCATGAATCCAAAACACTTTTTTCCCTTTAAAACCTACAAAACGGTCTTTATGAAAAAAGCCAAGCCGCTCCCGAATACCTCGACGCACCTTACCCTGTAATAAACCGCGCACAAGGTAGCACGGAACGAGAAACACAGCTGTTAACCAAACGACACAATCATATAGAAGATAAACCATAACTCTCCAGTCGTGCTATAGCACGGCAGTGGTTATCAACCATTGCCTGTTGTAATTGTTGTTTAAACTGTTCGGGGTCTTCATCGCGCTGACAATAAAGTGGCTCTCCATAGGAGAAGATCAGTCGCCCAAAGGGATAAGGTAACAAAAAACGATCCCATGATGCAAACCGATGTCCACGACTGGCGACCAATGCCACGGGAACCACTGCGCGCCCTGACAATCGTGCTAACTGAACAACGCCATCTTTCATTTCATGGCGTGGGCCACGTGGTCCATCTGGTGTAATACCAATATCATAGGGCTGTTTGGCTAACCGTAATAACTGCTTAAATGCTGCCCCACCACCGCGACTCGATGAGCCGCGTACCGCATGGTGACCTAAAAATTGAACCGTACGGGCGATCAACTCACCATCACGCGAGCGACTAATTAATATTTGCCCGCCCGGGCCATCGTAACCCTGAGGGATCATCAACAGCTGATCGTGCCACGATGAAAGAATGACTGCTTCACCGTTATGCCAAAGATGGCGCACACTTTCGGCACCAATAATCTCTTTGCGTGACAACAACGCAATCATACGAATTAACACTGCAGCCAACGGCGGAGCAAGGTTGCGCAATAACCACTGACTCATATCTTTTATGTTCATCAGTTTTTACCCACTAATCGCGAAATTGTAAATCATATAAACGGCGATATGTACCCTCTGCGTCGAGCAACTGTTGGTGCGTACCTCGTTCAACCAATGCCCCATCTGCCATAACTAAAATCTCGTCGGCGTGCATTATGGTTGATAAACGATGAGCAATAACAAACGTTGTTCGTTCCTTCATCAGATTGGCGAGAGCATGCTGAACGACCGTTTCACTCTCAGTATCTAAGGCACTGGTTGCCTCGTCTAATAACAGGATCGGTGCATCACGCAAGATGGCACGCGCAATACAGATCCGCTGCCGTTGTCCACCAGATAAGCGTACACCACGGTCGCCGATTTGAGTCTGATAGCCTTCAGGCATCTCATTGATAAACTCATCAGCATATGCCATTTTAGCAGCCTGTTCAACCTGCTCATCGGTCGCGTCAACACGTGAATAGCGAATATTATTGTACAAGGTATCATGAAACAGAAATGTTTCTTGATCGACCAAGGCAATTTGTTGCTTTAAACTGTTTTGCGTTACCTTAGCGATATCGTGTCCATCAATACGGATGACTCCGCTGGTCGGATCATAAAAGCGCGCCAGAAGACCAATCAAGGTTGATTTACCCGCTCCACTGGCACCAACCAAGGCAATCATTTTCCCTGACGGCACATCGACACTAAAATTATTCAGCACAGGATTTTCATCACCATATGAAAACTGGACATTTTCAAAGCACACATGGCCGCGACTGGGTGGCAACACAATCGCTTCATCAACATCAACAACATCACGGGGCGTATCAAGCATCTCAAACACACGCTCGGCAGCACCAACCGCTTTTTGAATGGTATTATTGGTCTTAATCAACCGCTTCATAGGGCCATACATCATCCCCATTGCTGCGATAAACGACATCAATGCGCCCTTGGTGATGTCACCAACCATCACCCGATGGATGCCATACCACAATACACCTGCGGCACCAAAAGAGGACAACAATTCCATAATCGGAGCGGTGGCAGAGTCGTAGCGGATCACTTTCTTCATCCGCAGGTAATAGTTCCAATTTTCCTTATGAAATTTATCCTGCTCTGCTTCCTCAGCACCAAAAGCTTTTACCACCTTAATGCCACTAAATGACTCTTGCAAAATCGATGTTAGGTTACTGATATTAGACAAACTTTTCCGTACATACTTCTTTATACGGCGACCAATTTGTGTTGCTGGAATCACTGCAACAGGGAGAACGATAAAAGCAACAAGAGCAAGTCGCCAATCGTTATAAAATAGCAAACCGATTAACCCAATCAGTGTCAATCCTTCACGAACCACGGTCACTAACTCATCAGCAGCCGATTTTTGCAACATGCCAACGTCATTGAGTATTCTCGAAATAATAGTACCAACAGGGGATTTAGAAAAATACCCCATCGATAGATCAAGGGTATGATCATAGAGATCATTTCTCAAATCTTGAACAACGAGTTGACCCGCTGTTTTGATAAAATATTCTTGAATATATCGTGAAAATCCCTTTATTGCGGCAAGGCCAATCACAACAAGAGGAACTAAGTTAACCAATGACTGTGTTGGTGTTTCTAATACATAATCGACAAAAGGTTGCACCAACTTGGCAATCGAAACATCAACACCCGCAACGCCAAGAGACGCGATCATGGCATAAATGATCCGTTTGGTGTAAGGCTTTGAATAACCTAACAACCGTTTATAAACATTGCTATTAGCTTTTGCCACAGTTAGTTCTCTCCTTGCTCAGTTCGGCAACTTAATTCAATCACCATTTGGGCAACACGGGTCGAGCAGCCAGGCTCTCCCATCTTTGTTTTAACGTGCGAAAGATTTTGTTTCATCTCGTTACGATAACTTTCGTCAGTCAAAATTTTATCAACCTCATTGAACAATGTCAGTGGACTTGCTTCATCTTGAACATACTCACGAACAATTGTTTTCCCCGCAACAATATTTGGTAGGCCAAAGTGCTCGACAGATAGCAGATGTTTACCGATCGCATAGGTGAGCGGAGCCGCTTTATACATAATGACCATAGGCGTTTCAACTAAGGCAATTTGTAAGCTAACGGTGCCAGACACACACAACACGACATCACATGCTGCAGCCGTATCATAAATCGGATCGCGTACAAATGTCACCTCAACACCAGCTGTATCAAGCTGTGATTTAAGGTCAGCCTCATCCACACCTGGTGCTAATGGAACAATAAAATGGGCCAAAGGATGCCTACTCTTAATTTTCTGTGCCGATTCAACGATGGTCGGAAATGAATATTTCAATTCATTACTTCGACTACCGGGGAAAAGGCCAACGACAGTGCTGTTTTGATCTAAGTGATAACGACACCGATACTCTATCGTCGGAAGCGATAATTTAGCCTCATCGAGCAAAGGATGGCCAACATAACGGGCATCAATGGGTAAGCCGCGATAATATTCTGGTTCAAAAGGAAAGATCGCTGCTAAACGGTCAACAACAGCAGAAATACCTTTCACACGCCCTTTTCGCCATGCCCATACCTGTGGACTGACATAGTAGAGAACGGGAATCCCAGCTTTTTTAGCTTGTTTAGCTAGTCTTAAATTAAAATCGGGGGAATCTATCAAGACGAGGACATCAGGTGGATTAGATCCATGAATTATCGCTTTTAGACGTTGAAAGACAGCCCAAATTCTTGGCAGATGACGAACCACCTCGACCAAACCCATTACAGCAAGCTCAGAACTAGGGAGTACGATTTGACAACCCGCTGCGTCCATTTTTTCACCACCCACGCCAAAAAAAGAGAGTTGTGGGTCACAGCTTTGCGCTGCTTTAATCAGATTGGCGCCATGCAGGTCACCAGAAGCTTCACCAGTAACAATTAACGCACGACGTAGACCAGAACAATCAGAGCCAATGGCCATGAGGGGCAATCCTTTTAAAGAGGTAAAAAAACGTATGGCACCCACGAATGGATGCCTACAGTTAACAGCTATAATTTGAATCAACACCGGTGTTGAAAAATAACTTTGTATCTAAATAATCCGATAATACATACAAAAGAGATCCAACTATCGAGCAATACCACGTTCACTTTTTCGAATAAAATCGGTAAAGGCAACCACTTCAGGAAACTGCTCAATGGTGTCAGCAATTTGCGCTAAAGCTTCCTCTTGACGTATTCCTGCTCGAAAAATAAGTTTGTAGGATTTCTTGATAGCCGATAACGTTTCAGAGCTGAAACCCCGACGTTTTAAACCGATCAAATTCAAACCAACAGTTTTAGCTCGGTCACCTTGTGCAATGACATAAGGGGGAAGATCTTGAGCAATCATCGATCCTCCACTGGCCATCACATGAGCACCGATACGGGTAAATTGATGAACTGCTGACATGCCACCAAGAATGGCATAATCGTCAACCTCAACATGGCCAGCAAGGGTTGCATTATTAGCAAGGATAATATGGTTCCCGACAATACAATCATGAGCGACGTGGGTGTATGCCATAAACAGGTTATCGTCGCCGATTACCGTTTGACCACAGCCGTCTTCAGTACCTAAATGCATTGTGGTAAATTCACGAATCTTGTTGCGGTCACCAATGATCAGTTTTGTTACTTCACCGTGAAATTTAAGGTCTTGAGGTATCGCCCCAATCGAAGCGAATTGAAATATTTCATTATCGCAACCGATGGTCGTTTGCCCTTCGATGACAACATGTGGCCCCACAACCGTACCATCACCG
>MAXR01000180.1 GCA_001751155.1 Desulfuromonadales bacterium C00003068
ATCCTCGTTTCAGGTTCTAATACCACGGTGGCCCACCCACAGGTGGCGCGGCGTATTTATGATGCGGTGGATCGTGGCGCGAAATTAATTGTTATCGACCCTCGATCGACGCGAATTGCCCGTTTAGCTCATATCCATTTACAAATTGAATCGGGTAGCGACATTCCACTGCTTAACGCCATCATGCGCTGCATTGTCGATGATAACCTTCAGGATGCTGGTTTTGTGGCAGCACAGACCGAAAATTATCAGGCGCTACATGACACACTGATGGCGGTTGACCTCGATGAGGTGGCGGCGATTACAGGGGTGGACTTAGCCCTAATTCAGCAAGCGGCACGACTGTATGCGCAAACAGAGCGCTCAAGCATCTGCTATTGCCTTGGTGTGACTCAGCATATTTGTGGCACTCACAATGTGCAATCGTACGCAAATTTGGCGATGTTGACGGGGCATGTGGCGCGTGAATCGACGGGGGTAAATCCGTTGCGCGGCCAAAATAATGTTCAAGGTTCGTGCGATATGGGTGGACTGCCGAATGTTTATCCTGGCTATCAGTCGGTGAGCGATGAAGCGGTGCAGGCCAAGTTTGAACAAGCGTGGGGCGTACC
Organism: Desulfuromonadales bacterium C00003068; assembly: GCA_001751155.1. Taxonomy (GTDB): domain Bacteria; phylum Desulfobacterota; class Desulfuromonadia; order Desulfuromonadales; family Desulfuromonadaceae; genus Desulfuromonas. The sequence continues at coordinate 612 of MAXR01000180.1, forward strand.
GCTGTCAAAAACAGTTGGCCGGCCACTGCTGGAGATGACCCACGGTGATTCACCCCATGGTGATTCTCAAAGTCGGGCATTGAACGCGATGGTGATCGTCGGTGAAAACCCGATGCTCTCAGACCCCGGGTTAACTCATGTTGAAGCGACGTTGAAATCCCTCGATTTTCTTGTTGTCGCTGATCTGTTTTTAACTGAAACGGCTCAGCTTGCCGATGTGGTGTTTCCCGCGGCATCCTTTGCTGAAAAAACAGGAACGGTTACCAATTCAGAGCGCCGAGTGCAATTGATGAATCAAGCGATTGAGCCGATCGGGGACTGCAAAAATGATGGTGAAATTATCATGGAACTGAGTCGGCGAATGGGTTATGAGATGGATTATCCGAACAGTGCCGCGGTGATGGATGAGATCGCTGCGTTAACTCCGCTGTATGGTGGCATGCACCATGATCGACTGATGGGCTCGTGGGGGTTACAGTGGCCGTGTCCTGATCGCAATCATCCCGGCACTCAGTATCTACATAAGGATGAATTTGCACGCGGCAAGGGCTATTTCTCTCCTGCCGATCATATTGAGCCTGCCGAAGCTGCCGATAGTGATTATCCGTTTTTGCTCATTACCGGTCGTGCCTATCACCATTATCATACTGGAACTATGACTCGGCGCTGTTCGATGTTGAATCGCGAGCACGATATCCCGTGGCTTGATATTCACCCTGCTGATGCCAACCGTTTAGGCTTGAACTTTGCCGACAAGGTTGTTGTCGCCTCGCGCCGTGGCCAGTGCACGTTTAGTGTCTGTATTACCGATAGTGTTAAGCGCGGTGATCTGTATTGCGATTTCCACTTTCATGAAGCTCCTGTCAATTTGCTCACCTTGACCGCCGCTGATCCCATCGCCCACTGCCCTGAATTCAAGCGCTGCGCAGTGCAGGTGACCAAGGAGGTGCTATGACTGTCACGGCTCTACTTAAAAAAGAGAATCTGATGCCACTGTTGATGCAACTATGTCAGCAGCAACGGTTGGTGGCTCCTGTTAAAAATAACTATGGTGACACCCTGTTTAGCGTTATTGATGATCCGACGGCGGTGGAGATCGACCTGATTAATCAACCGCAGAACTCGATCAAGTCGTTCCTATTTCCCCAAACGGAAACATTGAGTCATTATCGTCTCGATCATAATGATGAAACGGGGCGTTCAGGGTATCAGTTTCATGCCACTCTGCCGCAGGTTTTACCCACGGTTTATTTTGGCGTGCGCTCATGCGATATGAATGCGGTGTTGTATTTAGACAAAATCTTTAATCCTAAGGCGGGGGCCGATCCGTACTATCAACAACGGCGCAAAAATGCCACCTATATCACCTTGGCGTGTCAGTCTCCTGAGGCCAACTGCTTTTGTGATAAAACCCAAACAGGGCCATTTATGCAGAATGGTTTTGATCTGCAATTAACAGATATCGGCTCTCATTACCATGTCACCACAGCGCAGAATGATTGCCCGAACGGGCACGACTTTTTGAGCCAGTTTAGCATCTCTTTTTGCTCTTCAAGTGCGGCTGATGACACCATGATGCAACAGGTGAATACAAAGGCTCAGGCGTTGTTGAATCTCGCTGTGGATGTCGAACGTTGTGTCACCTTGCTGAACGACTCACCGCTGCCAGAAACACTATTGCAACAACTCGCTGTACGTTGTCAGGGGTGTGCGGGCTGTGCTTTTGTTTGCCCAACCTGTAGCTGTTTTACCATTAGTGATCAAAAACTGAGTGATCAACACGGTGAACGCGTTCGTCGTTGGGATGCTTGCACTTTTACAGGTTTTACCAAAATGGCGGGCAATCATAATCCTGTTGATGGTGAATCGCAACGGATGACCAAGCGCTTTTTGCATAAATTGCAGCACGATGTTGCTCTCTATGATCAGGTGAGTTGTGTCGGTTGCGGTCGCTGTGTCGATATGTGTTTTGGTGGTGTTGATATTGTCCGTTTCATCAATGGTGTATGTGCTGCTGACGATGAAGGTTCAACGGCTGAAACAGTGGGTGAGGGGAGTTTAGGCGATGAATGATAATTTTTATGTGCCACAGCAGGCCATTATTAGTGAGATCATTGTAGAAAATAGCGTGGTCAATACCTATCGTGTCGTACTGACTGATTTGGATTCTTCCTCTGCGATGCAAACCATGTTAGCGGGTCAGTTTGTGATGGTGTCGGTGCCCCATTGCGGTGAAGCACCGATCTCTCTTTCGTCGTTAGCGACGCCAGAGAGCGCAACCTTTAATTTAACCGTGCGCAAATCAGGCCAACTGACAGACTCTCTGCACGAGCTATGTTGTGGCGATACCATTGGTGTGCGTGGCCCCTATGGTCAGCCGTTTGATTTGCATGAGATGGTCGGCAAAAGTCCCCTTTTTATTGCCGGTGGAATAGGGATTGCTCCGCTTCGGCCCGTTATTGAGCATTGTAGTGATAATCGAAGCAGTTTTGGTAAGGTGGCGCTACTTTATGGCTGTAAAAATGCCACGGAGTTTTGTTTTAAAAACGATCTCAATCGCTGGCAGCAGGCCGGTATCACCTGTCAACTGACGGTCGATCAAGCTGAGCAGGATTGGGCTGGAGAAGTAGGCCTCGTTACCCATCACCTAACAGCACAAACCATCGCTAACCATGATCAATTTTATGTCTGTGGCCCCGGAGTGATGATCCGTTTTGTCATAGAGCGCTTGGAACAGCTGGGTGTAAAGCGAGAGCAGATTGTTACCACCTTGGAGCGTCACATGAAGTGTGGTGTCGGTGTCTGTGGTCATTGTCATCTTGAAGAGAAACTGGTGTGCGTGGATGGGCCTGTTTTTCGTGGCACAAATTTGCCAAAATTAACCAAGTTATAACAGATGTGTTACCCTGCATCGTGTGGGTAGATTCTCTTGTGTGAACTAAAATCCTGTGGCATGAACTCCCCACTTGCCATTGGGTTTAAAGGGTTGGGGGACTAAGATAGGAGAGACGTATGGAGTGGTATCTTGCCGTGTTGAAGAACTACGCTGGCTTTAGTGGTCGGGCCCGTAGAAAAGAGTATTGGATGTTTTTGCTCTTCAACATGATAATCGCTGTAGTTTTGGGTTTTATTGAAGGACTTTTTGGTAGCCCAGGTATTCTTGGTTCAATTTATAGTTTAGCGGTGCTTGTTCCGAGTATTGCCGTTTCAATGCGTCGCTTACATGATACGGGTCGTAGTGGTTGGTGGATGTTGATTGGTTTTGTTCCGCTGATTGGTGCCATTGTGCTACTGATATTCTTTGTCCAAGATAGTATGCAAAGTTCAAATCAATACGGTCCATCACCTAAATAGTTTTGGATTGATCTGTTCGTATAAAAAAAGCCCCTCACGAGAATCTCTTGTGAGGGGCTTTTGCTTGTGTACCGGCTTCGAATTGAACGCCTGTGAGCCGGCTTTGAACTAAACGCCTGTGTGCCAGCGCAGATGATTGCGTTCAACGTTGTCACTTAACTTTCCGCAATTCTCTGCGCTGGCACACAGGCTGAGTGTGTCGCTATGTTTTAAAGCTTAACGTAGGTTGTAAAATACATCCATGCCGTTGAAGATTGAGATACCTTCTAGCTCATCCTCAATACGGAGTAACTGGTTATATTTACAAATGCGGTCAGTACGGCAGAGTGAACCCGTTTTGATCTGACCAGCGTTGGTTGCTACGGCGAGGTCAGCGATGGTTGTGTCCTCTGTTTCACCGCTACGATGAGAGATCACAGCGGTATAGCCAGCGCGCTTAGCCATCTCAATCGCTTCAAGTGTTTCGGTCAGAGTACCAATCTGATTAACCTTGATGAGGATTGAGTTCGCAACTCCCTTGCTGATCCCCTCTTTTAAGATTTTGGTATTGGTGACAAAAAGATCATCGCCAACAATTTGAATCTTGTCGCCAAGTTGGTCGGTCATCAGCTTCCAGCCCGCCCAATCGTTCTCCGCTAGGCCATCTTCAATGGAGATGATGGGGTAACGATCAACAAGGTCAGAATAAAAAGCGATGGTCTCTTCAGCTGTTTTGATCGGTTGCGCTTCGTTAGCGAAGTTGTACTTACCGTCGCTAAAGATCTCTGAAGCCGCTACGTCGAGAGCGAGAAGGATATCTGTCCCTGCTTTATAACCCGCAGCATCAATCGCTTCCATGATCACTTCAAGTGCTTCTTCATTACTCTTAAGGTCGGGTGCAAAACCACCTTCGTCACCAACGGCAGTGTTGTAACCTTTGTCTTTAAGGACTTTTTTCAGAGCGTGGAAAATCTCTGCACCCATACGTAGCGCTTCTTTAAAAGAGGGGGCGCCAACAGGCATGATCATAAATTCTTGGATATCAACGTTGTTGTCGGCATGCTCACCACCGTTGATGATATTCATCATCGGTACTGGTAGCTCTTTAGCGTTAGGACCACCGAGATACTGGTAGAAAGGGAGACCCGACTCTTCAGCAGCAGCACGCGCACAGGCGAGAGAGACACCGAGCATTGCATTGGCACCGAGATTACTTTTAGTTTCGGTATCATCAAGCTCAATGAGCTTCGCATCAATACCTGCTTGATCGCTGGCTTCCCAACCGATCAAGGCATCGCAAATGGTCTCATTGACATTATTGACTGCTTTTTCGACCCCTTTACCTAAGTAACGAGATTTGTCGCCATCGCGTAGTTCAAGAGCTTCGCGCTCACCTGTGGATGCGCCACTTGGAACCGCTGCACGACCTAATACGCCAGTTTCAAGTAATACATCAACTTCAATGGTTGGGTTGCCGCGTGAATCGAGAATTTCACGTGCATAAATGTCCATGATTTCGCCCATTTTGAACTCCTTTAATTTTACGTTGTTTGAGATTGATAAAGTTTGTGAACTATAAACAAAATGATAAAAATACCGAAGTTTAGCGTTGCAATAAACTGTATACGCTCTGACATTCAAAACGAGTTATTTATAGCATAAGATGTGAAAAATTAAAGGCAATTTTGTTGCACCAGCAAACTTCTTTGTTAACGTTATTGCGTTGGTACAATTGTCACAGTATTTTTGCATGAATTTGTATTGTTAAAGTTGTCAATTTGTTGCCTACTATCAGTAGGTTATCTGATGAAACCGGTGTGTAGATGCCGGTTGCTTTCATCGGTTTTTAATGATAGTGTGATCGATCCTAGATGTGGGTAGAGATGTTATTGTGTTAAGCGGCATCTCACTTAAGTTTTGTATTTCTATGAGTTCTTCTTGGGTGAAGTTCTGATACCATTCTAGGCGTTCAGTTTGCGCAGTGCTGAGGTTTTGTGAATCAAGATACCTACCGAAGTTGTTTTACCCTGAGTGATCCGATGCTATCCCATGCGTTATTAGGGCCGCAAAATGGTCACCTCCACCAGTTAGAATCGTTGCTACAGGTTAGCCTGAGTTCTCGTGGTTCTGATATCCAAATAAGTGGTGCGAAATTTGATGTTGATTTAACCGAACTCATTTTACACCAGCTGGTCCTGTTGCTCCAAAAGGGTTATCCCCTGTATCCACCTGATATTGAATATGCTGCAAATATTTTACGTACCGATTCTTCGATTAAGCTTACAGAGATCTTTTTTGATACTGTTTTAGTCTCGGCGCGCAATAAATTTATTGCACCGAAAAGTCTAGCGCAAAAAATGTATATCGATGCGATTCGTCAACACGATATTGTGTTTGGTGTTGGCCCTGCTGGTACGGGTAAAACCTATCTGGCAATGGCTTTAGCTGTCGCCGCTTGGCAAAAGAAACAGGTTCGTCGTATTGTTTTGGTTCGTCCTGCTGTCGAGGCAGGGGAAAAACTTGGATTTCTCCCTGGCGATATTGCCGAGAAGGTAAACCCCTATTTGCAACCACTTTACGATGCGTTGTTTGATATGGTGGACCGAAGTAAGGGCCAGGCGATGATCGATGAGGGGATTGTTGAGGTTGCGCCACTCGCATTTATGCGTGGTCGAACCTTGAACGATTCTTTTATTATTTTAGATGAAGCACAAAATACCACAACAGAACAGATGAAGATGTTTCTAACCCGTCTCGGTTTCGGCAGTAAGGCTGTTGTGACAGGTGATGTTACCCAAATTGATCTTCCTAGTGGTAGACCTTCAGGTTTGCTGCAAGCGATTAAAATTTTAAACGACGTTGAAGGGATTGCTGTGAATCGTTTCAGCGATATTGATGTGGTACGTCACCCCATTGTACAGCGGATCGTTAGAGCGTACGAGAAGGCTTGATATGGCACCGAAACAACAAAAAAAAGTGATTCAATCGCATAAAAAAGTAAGTCGCGGTCAATTTCTGCTGAATGGTGCAGCGCATAAAAGGGTGTTGTTATTGCTCC
>MAXR01000181.1:0-3008 GCA_001751155.1 Desulfuromonadales bacterium C00003068
GCTTAGCCCAAGTAATAATTTCTTCGTTGCTAAATGTCTTTACTTTAGCAAATACAACATAAACCGGGTTGTTCTGGTCGTTAGTTTGAACCGCAGCAACAAAGGGGACCTTGTTTTCAGAACCACGACCAGCTTTACCTCCAGGATTTTCACCACCAAGGTAGGCATCGTCAAGCTCTACGCGGCCTGAAAGCTTAGTTGTCCCTTCTCTCTCAAACATGACCTGCATAATTTTGTGCTTCATTCTCCATGCTGAAGTATAACTTATGCCGATTAAGCGCTTCAATTCAAGGATGGATACGTTGTTTTTTGTCTGACTCAAAAAGTACATAGCTTGAAACCAGATTGTCAGAGGTAGCTTGGTTGAGTGAAAAATTGTTCCTTCAGTAAGAGTTGTTTGAGTACGACAGTTTCGACACTGAAAGATTTTCACTCTAGACTGGCGGCGATGGTGCGAATATTCACAACTACCACACTTTTTGCACTGAAAACCATGAGGCCAACGAGAATTTTCAAGAACAACTTCACATTGATGTTCAGTGCCGTAATTTTTAAGAAACTGGTTCAAACTAATACCTGATTTTAACTGCACTTGATTTGCTTTCATGACAATCCTCCTTTAAGGCTTGTCATAATGATAACTCACTGTTTGGACAAATTATGTCACCCCAAAGTAATTAGCGGAAGATTAGTGCTATTCAGGTTGACTTTTAACCATAACAATCTGACATAGCCTAGCGGGTATTCCTTTTGAATTCACTATTTTAGTGGTCTACAATAGGATTAGCTAGGACTACAAGATACTTGATTTCTAATGCCCGCCAGCCCATCATGTTCACCATTATCAGCAAGTAAACAGAAAGCAGCACTTACATTTTTTGAGAACCTACCAAATGGACAAACAACTCATTTTCAATTTTAAAACGGATATATCTAGGATCAATATCAACACAAAACTCAACAATCCATTTGCTGCATCTATTCCTGAAATTGCCATAGTAGCGACAACAGAATTTCAAGAATATATTGCCACCGAATCTATGAAGTGGAATCATGACTTTCATATTCAGAAAGGTAAAATGTTTGGAATTCTGGTGATTCAAAAAGAAGACTATACTTATGGTTATTTAGGAACATACTCAGGTAAATTTCCTAAAAACATAAAAGGCCACAAATTCGTTCCTTCCGTCTTTGATGATTCTGTTGGTGATTTTTTCATTAATAAAGGCATGACTGAGCTGAGTGAAATTGGCAGTCAAATTAAAAATTCCGATAGTCCATCTGAAATCACATCACTAATAGAAACAAGAAAACAAAAATCGATTTCCTTGCAACAACGGCTTTTTGAGAATTATAATTTTCTGAATCTTTCAGGAAAGGAGAAAAGTCTATTGGAAATCTTCAAGAGTTCATCTCATGGGAAACCCCCAGTAGCAGCTGGTGAATGCGCAGCCCCTAAACTGCTGCAATATGCCATTGAACATCAATTAAAGCCCATCGCTTTATCTGAGTTTTGGTGGGGAAAATCGATTAAGAATAAAGAAAGAGAACACAGGGCATTCTACCCAGCCTGCAAAGATAGATGTCGTCCAATTTTAGAATACATGCTAGAAGATACGGAATTGTTTAACAGACGTGCACAATAAATTATGGACATCCCCCCCCTATTTGTTGACTTTTAACCGTAACAATTCAACATTTCATCATGCCTAGAATAGCTCGCATCATCGCACCTCACTTTACTCATCATGTAACTCAACGTGGCAATAATCGCGCTGCGGTTTTTTTTGACGATGAAGATCGTCAGACTTATCTGCACCTGCTCGATAAATATTCTAAAAAGTTTTTCTTACAAATTTGGGCGTACTGTTTGATGGATAACCATATTCATATACTTGCTGTGCCTGAAAAAGAGGATTCTCTCTCTCGTGGTGTGGGATTAACGAATCAAGTTTATACGCAATACCTTAACCGTAAGCTTTCTCAAAGTGGCAGAATTTGGCAGAACCGTTTTTACTCGTGCCTTGTTGACAATGATGCTTACCTATGGACAGTTGCTCGCTATATTGAGCTGAACCCTGTAGTAACGGGTATAATTGATAAGGCTGAGGATTACCGTTGGTCGAGTGCTAAAGCGCATTTAACTGGTGGGACGAATTCTTTGTTTCATTCGCCGTCTTGGCTTGAATCTAAGCAAAGAGAAAGTTACTGTGAGTTTATGCTACACAGTGATAATGAAGTGAATAAGGCGATTCGTAAGGCAACGCGTACAGGACGACCTTTTGGCTCAGAGGAATTCATCGACAACATGGAGCTTCGCTTAAATCAAACACTGCGACCACGAAAACCGGGTAGGCCTAAAAAAGAATGTGGGGAGTGGCCCTAGTTAATTCTAATTATTGTAATTTATTTACTTTCTCAGATAAATTACTTAACCAAAGGAAAGTATTAGTATGAAAATTATTATTATGACAATTCTGTGTTTGCTCCTTCCTTGTGCAGTTATTGCTCAAAATCAAGCTATGACAGAACATGACATGCAAAATATGGTGAAGTTAATGCAAGAGATGCAACAGTGCATGGCTAAAGTTGATCAAGTAGAACTTGATCGTATTGGCCAGAAAGCTGAAATTTTTGGTGTTGAAATTGATAAACTTTGTAAAGCAGGAAATCGTGCTGAGGCGCAAAGGAAAGCAGTTGCCTTTGGTAAAAAGATGATGCAACTCCCAGCCTTTTTGCAAATGCAAAAATGTGCAGAGATTACTGAAGGTTTACCAATGGGAGATTCCATGGGATCTTTTGCAGATGATTTTGATTTTTCAGGAAGCCATGTCTGTGATGATTAAATATCTTGTTGTTCCTCTTACATCGAACAGTTAAACGTAAGAATGGGATCAGGTCTTAAAATGCAGTATTTTAAGGGATAATCATTGAAGCCTGCATCTATAAAACGCAACAAAGCCGATTCGGGGAGGCATCCGAATCGGCTTTGTTTATTTTATATCTAG
>MAXR01000181.1:3015-4234 GCA_001751155.1 Desulfuromonadales bacterium C00003068
CCTGCCACAACAAGCCTTGATGGGTGTTACTTTAGCAAAGCGAGTTTTGATCGACCACGGTTAGATCCGTATTTGTTTGATTGATGTTGCACGTAATGGTGGTGTGCAGAAGCGCAGTTTTGAGTGTGGTTGTTGTGAATTTGAGGGGTGGAATCTGATCTGCATTTTGTGGCTGATAATAACAATCATTGGCTGAAGTAAAGCGGGGCGCAATTGTTTTATTCTTTGGGCCCCCTTTCTTCAATCGCTTACTGCCGTTCATTGCACTCGACTGCTGCAACTGGGGGAGTTTTGTGCTAAATAATCAACAAGCCAACAGTTGTCGGATAATGTCCGATCTACGTTCTGAATTGTGCATTCAACGAAGAGCGGTCATTTCAACAAAAGCAAAGATTAAGCTATTTCAGGAGGAGCAAGGTATATAGATGGAGCATTTTAACAGCTACAATGAGGGTCTAGAATTTAAAAATATACAATTAAATGATGGGGAGATAATTGATACAGAATTTTATTGTTGTCGCTTTACTGAATGTAACTTTTCCCGAACAACATTTAGAAAATGCCGCTTTGAAGATTGTGTATTTACAGAATGTAACCTTAGCCTAATCATCCCTAAATATAGTTCTTTTGTTGATGTTGACTTTAAAAACAGCAAGGCAATTGGTATTAATTGGTCGGAGGCGGCAATACCGCTTAGTGTTAATTTTCACTCTTGTGCCATTGACTCATCATCTTTTTTCAATTTAAACATTTCACAAATAATAATAAAAAATTGCAGTTCAAGAGAGGTTGACTTCACTGAGGCAAATTTGACAAAGGGAGATCTCACTGCAACAGATTTTCTCAATAGTCGTTTTTCAAAAACAAACTTAACGCGCTCAGATCTTCGAAACGCAATTAATTACGACATTAACCCTGAATATAATCTGCTTAAAAAAACCAGATTTTCTACTCCTGAAGTTATTTCATTACTTTCTGCGCTTGATATCATTTTGGATTAATCAATCGTTGATTAAACCCGATCTTCAACATTCACCGCTCGCGGTAAAATAACATTCAGCCCAACACCAAGTACGCCAGCCAAACTGACACCACTCAGAACAACCAGCCCCATATCAAGCTCCATTCCACCGAGGCCCGACACTAGCACTAAAGAGACAATAACCAGATTGCGCGGCTTGAGCAGGTCATCACCTGATCGTACCAGAGTGTTTAAACC
>MAXR01000181.1:4286-6061 GCA_001751155.1 Desulfuromonadales bacterium C00003068
AGCGCCAATTTTGCCGATAAAAGCCAGACATATTGCCACCAATGCCGCCCAAGTCATAATGCCGGGATTGGTGATGCGGGTGAGAGCCACAGCTCCAGTCACCTCAGAATAGGTAGTGTTCGGTGGGCCACCGAGCAGCGCCGCCATCGACGTTGCGATACCGTCACCGAGAATGGTGCGGTGGACACCCGGCTCTTCGAGGTAATCTTGTCCGGTTACCGAGCCGATGGCAAGGATATCGCCAAAGTGCTCAATAGCTGGGGCAATCATCACCGGTAACATATACAGAATAGCGCTGAGTTGAAACTGTGGCGCGGTAAAGTTGGGGATGGCAAACCACGGTGCATCGATCACCACCTGAAAATCGACCAAGCCAAAGTAAAGAGCGGCGAGGTAACTACAGGTGACCCCGCACAGAATCGGTAACAATCGCAACAACCCTTTGCCCCGTAGTGTGACAAATACCGTCACTAGCAGGGCAATTCCTGAGACGATTAAAGCGGTGTTCTGCGGAATCACCGCGATGCCATTGCCATCGCGACCATAGGCCATCCCGACCGCTAGAGGCGCCAGAGTCAGACCGATTACCATGATCACTGGGCCAGTTACTACTGGGGGCAATAAACGCTCGATAAAGGCGATGCCGCGTATTTTTATCAGACCGCTGAGGGCCACGTAGGCCAATCCGGCCACCGCTAGGCTACCCNNNNATATTGGTACTCGGCGCTTGGTTACTAGCTGAAACAGCAGCGTACCAACTCCGGCGGTAAACAGTGCAACATTGGAGTTCAGGCCGGTAAGCAGCGGTACCATCACCAATGCGCCAAAGGCGACGAACAGCATCTGGCCACCGATGACGGCATCACGCAGACGAAAGGCATATTCCGGGCTACTATTTTGTTCAGACATCGCGATCATCCTTTAGCTGATGGCGTCGCAAAAAGTCCGCCCACCTGCGTTGCAGCGTTTGTTCAAGACTTCGACATACNNAAGACTTCGACATACAACATGTATGCCTTCCCCCTTGAACAACCACTGCGCCTTGGGGTGCGAAGTTTTTGCTTAGCCATCTAATTTGTTTTTACGAGACCATCTTTAGGTGAGCGTGTGCGGGATTATTTGGTACCAAAAATTTTATCCCCGGCATCGCCGAGTCCCGGAATGATATAGCCATTTTCGTTGAGCTTTTCATCAATGGCAGCCACATAGATATCAACTTCGGGGTGACGCTCTTCGAGAGCCTTCAGACCTTCTGGAGCAGCGACTAGGAACAAGCCCTTGATCTGAGTGCAACCCGATTTCTTTAATATGTCAATGGCGGCAATCAAGCTTCCACCGGTGGCCAGCATTGGATCGACGATCAGTGCCATCCGTTCCGACATGTTGCTTGCCATCTTCTGGTAGTAGGTGACGGGTTCCAAGGTCTCTTCATCACGATATAAACCGACAACACTCACTCTCGCACTCGGGATGAGGTCGAGAACGCCATTCATCATCCCCAGACCAGCACGCAAAATCGGCACCACAGTGATCTTCTTACCTTTAATCTGTTCCACCTCCACCGGACCGTTCCAGCCGTCGATGGTCTCGTGACATGTTTCGAGGTTTTTGGTCGCTTCGTATGTCAACAGTCGAGCAACCTCAGAGGACAGTTCGCGAAAGTTTTTCGTACTCACTTCAGCACCGCGTAAACGGCCCAGTTTGTGTTGAATCAGGGGGTGTTTTACTTCATGGACTGGCATGATGACTCCTTCGTTATGACGATGATCCTGTCT
>MAXR01000182.1 GCA_001751155.1 Desulfuromonadales bacterium C00003068
CTACGGCTTCCGCGCCATCCTGCTGTTGACGGGTGAGCATAAAAAGATGGAGGACAACAGCTACCTCGAAGCTGCCGTCAAACGGATTAAGCCGCTGTTTAGCTCCATTAGTATCGAAGTGTATCCTATGGATACTGACGGCTACAAAAAGATGGTCAATGCCGGTGTCGATGGCCTCACCCTCTATCAAGAGACCTACGATCCCATTCTCTACGAACAATTGCACCCCTACGGCCTTAAGCGCAACTACACTAATCGGCTTAATGCCCCGGATCGTGCTGGAGAAGCTGGCCTACGGCGTATCGGTGTGGGTGCGCTACTTGGTCTTGGTCCCTTTGCCACCGAAGCGTTTTATACCGGTCTACACGCCAATTATCTATCAAAACGCTATTGGCGTAGCCATGTCAGTGTGTCGTTTCCACGCATTCGCCCTGCTGACGGTGGATTCGCCCCCTTTCATATTATCGACGATACTCAACTGGTGCAGATGGTCTGTGCAACACGACTATTAATCCCCGATGCACCCTTATTTCTCTCCACTCGCGAAAGTGCAGAACTTCGCGACAGTCTGATGCCACTAGGCATTACCCATATGAGCGCGGGTTCCTGTACTTCACCGGGTGGTCATGCCAACGAGGGTGAAAACACCGAACAATTTGCAATTGATGATGATCGTACCCCCGAGCAAATGAGCGCCATCATTAAAGAAAAAGGCTATGAAGCCGTTTGGAAAGATTGGGATACCGCCTTTTTAAACGCTGGCTCCCTGTAAACATGACTGTCGATTTTTCACTTTACTTGATCAGCGACCGACATCAGGTCCATCCGAACCATACACTACACAGCGCAATTGACGCGGCCCTTCAGGGCGGCGTNNGAAAAAGACCTAGCAACCGCCGACCTGCTGGCCCTTGCCCAATCACTACGTCAACTTACTCGTCAATATCACGCCAAATTATTCATCAATGATCGCATCGATATTGCCTTAGCAGTTGACGCAGATGGCGTTCACCTCACCGAAACGTCCGTGAGTGTCCTTGAAGCGCGGCAGCAACTCGGCGATGACAAACTCATTGCAGCGTCAACGCACAGTCTTGAGCGCGCGCAGCAAGCTGAACAAGAAGGGGCCGACTTCATCACCTTTAGCCCTATCTTTTTCACCGCATCAAAAGCTGCATTCGGTGAACCTCAAGGACTCGACAAGCTGCGCAGCATTTGTGACAAAACTTCACTCCCCGTTTTTGCTCTCGGTGGTATAACACCACAGCGAATCCAATCTGTATCACAGGCTGGGGCTGCGGGGATTGCATTGATCTCTGGGATTCTTGCATCACCGAATCCCTGCGAAGCAGCACAACACTTTTACACTCCCAAACTTTAGGGCTTGCACGTCACTACAATTCAATTAAGGAGAGTTTCCATGGCTAAAATTCCACAAAGCGTTCTCACCGCATGGGGGAACCACGTCGGTCCCGTTATCTTCACCACAGTCAATCAAAACAATATTCCGAACAGCGTCTACGCAACCTGCGTTAGCTGTGACGGCGAGAACCGTTTTATTGTCGCCGACAACTATTTTGATAAAACGCGCAGCAACATTCAAGCTGGCAGTCGTGGCTCTTTTTTGTTTATCACCGCCGAAGACAAATCCTACCAAATTAAAGGACAAATTGAATATCACCAGAGCGGGCCACTTTTTGACGACATGAAACAGTGGAACCCAGAGAAGCATCCTGGTCATGCCGCCGTTGCGGTAGTCGCTGAAGAGATCTATAGCGGCGCAGATAAAATAATCTAAAGAGATGAACAACCTATTGGAGAGAGGGGATCTCCTCTCTCCAATTAATTATTAAAAAACAAATCAACTATTGTCAGCTTAAGACACTTACGATACTCTAAAAAAATAACACTGTTATATTTTATTAGAGACAAGGAGAGGTCATGAACGAAGCTGTCATCCAAACCAGTACACAGGGCCGTATCGGCACCATCACATTAAACCGCCCCGATGCAATGAACACCTTTACCATCCCCTTTGCAGAGCAACTTGATTCGGCATTATGGGAGATGGAGAACGATCCTGAAATTTTAGTGGTCGTCATCAAAGCCAACGGTAAACACTTTTCCACCGGTATCTCCCTCGACCAATTTGACGATAAAAGCCAAAATGAATTTCGCGATTTTCTCTACCAGATCGATGCCTTCTATCATACTCTAGCAAAAATGAAGACCATCACCATCTCCGCCGTTCAGGGCTATGCACTGGCAAACGGTGCTGGATTAGCCTTTGCTACAGACTTCACCATTGCTACAGACAGTTCATCCTTCGGAACCACAGCGATCAATGTTGGTTTAATCTGCCTCGGTCCTGCGGCCCCAATGATGCGTATCATTGGCCGTAAGAAAACCATGGAGATGGTATTAACGGGCGATATCATTTCAGCCCAGCAAGCACTTGAATTGGGGCTTGTCACCCAGGTTGTTGTCGAAGAGGAACTCAAGGAAGCCTGCGACAAACTGGCCAAAAAACTCACGAAAAAGAGTCCCCTTGCCCTACAAATTGGTAAAGAGGGGATAAACCGCCTTGCTGACAGCCCAAACTATGATCAAGCTCTTGATACTATGGATGACCTGTTTGCAACCTTGTGCGCGACACAGGATGCAACGGAGGGGGTGACAGCATTCCTTGAAAAGCGCCCTCCTATCTGGCAAGAAAAATAAAACACACGTAGCAGGGTAAGATTTAGACTAATTTTAAGAATATCGCGCATCTATGTTTGCGTTAGACATAACATTTGTGACATTATAATAAAAAATATATAAAACATGAGTCATCCAGACAACCTGTGGATTATCGGATACTAAGGGTGTAATTTGTGAAACGATTTGATGAAACAAGTATCTTGTTTATAGAGGACGATGACGCTGATGCTCAGTCAGTGCAACAACTTCTCTGCATCAACCCTAAAATCCACTTAACGTGGGTGACATCCTTAGCAGAAGGCACCCAGCACAGCGAATCCAGCAGTTTTGATCTTATTATTACTGACCTTGGTTTACCGGATAGTAAAGATGTCAATGTCGTTGAAGTGTTGACCCGTATCTGGCCAACCACACCTATTATCGTTCTAACCGGCTGCCACATGAAAAGTCTTGGTCGCTTTGCAATCCACAGCGGAGCCCAGGACTATTTAGAAAAAGGGGATTTAACACGTAGCACGTTAGCTGCAAGTATGAGCTATGCGATGGAACGACATTCTCTGCTACAAGAGATCAAGCAAACGTGCGACGAATTGTCTTATTCAAATGCTCAACTCAAATCGGCGCAGAGCCGACTGGTACAAAACGAAAAGCTTGCGACCATTGGTCATCTAGCGGCAGGAGTCGCTCACGAAATCAATAATCCGTTAAGCTTTGCCAAGAGCAACCTAGGTTCACTGACCAAATATGTAAAAAACATGTCTACCTTCATTGATCTACAATCTCAGGTTGTTAAATCTGCAACGGATCTGGAAATCTCAAAACATCAGTCAAATTTAAAAATAGATTACATTCTTGATGATTGCCCAAAACTTCTTCAAGAAACAATTGAGGGCCTTGAACGGATCCAAGAGATTATCAGCAACCTCAAACTCTTTTCACGTGAAGAGGTTACAAAACCTAGCCCTACAGATATAAACTCCTGCCTCGGCAGCACCATCCAAGTCGCCTTGAAAAATTTACAGGATAAAGCTGAGATCAAATACGATCTTGCCGAACTACCACCGGTTCTCTGTATACCTCAACAAATCAATCAAGTATTTATGAACATACTGCTTAATGCCGCTCAATCAATTCAAGGATACGGAACAATTACAATTAAAACCTGGTATGACACGGCGGTAAATATACGCATTAGTGACTCTGGAGAGGGAATTCCAACAGAGCATCTCTCCCACATTTTTGAACCGTTCTATACCTTGAAACAAACTGGAGAAGGTACTGGTCTTGGACTGAGTATCTCGCACGATATCATCCAAAAACATAACGGAACCATTATGGTGGATACAACTGTAGGCCTAGGGACGCAGTTTACCATCACACTTCCTGTTCAGGATTCATGATCTAAGTTTTTCCAATTTGAGATAGACGCTTCGATGCCGTCCATTTCGTTAGGTCATAAAACAATCCGAGTTTCTTTTGCATCCCATGTAAAAACCTTTTATGCTATGGCCTCACTTCTAACAAGGGATCTCTATGTCAAATGAACTCCAATGGTCAGCGTTACTATCAAATCAACGCGTTGATCAAAAATCATCCCTCACCCCCCCTACTGACCATGCCGAGCGCAGCGAATTTGAATCGGACTACGACCGGGCGGTGTTTAGCGAACCGTTTCGCCGTTTAGCTAAAAAAACTCAAGTTCATCCTCTGGCTCCCAATGATCACATCCACAATCGCTTAATCCATTCCATTGAAGTTGCCAGCGTTGGCCGCTCATTAGGCAAAAAAGTGCAACACTTTTTGCAGCAAAAGTACCCCGACCAAGCACAGATCTTTGACGAATTATCGCTCATTGTTCAGGTTGGTTGTTTGATTCACGACATCGGCAACCCCCCTTTTGGCCATGCAGGAGAGTATGCGATTCGTGAATGGCTTGCAAAACACGAACAGCTTGTTTTTTATCATGATGACAACACTCTGCGCTGCAACGCCCAAACGCGTGAAGACCTGTTGCTCTTCGAAGGCAACGCTCAAGGTTTTCGCCTTGCAGCCCGACGTGACAACCCCAAATGCGGTTATCTGCGCTTGACCTATGCGTCCCTTGGTTCGATGATTAAATACCCTTGGACCAGTGATGACGAGCGCGCTCAAAAACAAAAAAAATTCAACGTCTTCGATAGTGAAAAAGCTCTGTTCACCGAGATGTCCCGCGAGATGGGATTAATTTGTGACGATGGTACCGTTGCCCGCCATCCGCTGTCATTTCTCACCGAAGCGGCCGATGATATCTGTTACCGCATGCTTGATATGGAGGATGCGGTATCAATGGGGATTTTCCCTGAACAACCGATACAAGAACTTTTCCTTACTATTGCTGGTTGCCCTGAAGACACGTGGAAACCTGTGGCCATGGCACGCGGTGAAGCGATTAGTGCCCTGATCAATGAATCATTTAAAGTATTTAAAGATAATTATGAGCTCATTATGGCTGGCCAGCGAGAACGCGACCTCAAAGCGGACTTCTCTAAACATTACAAACAGAACTTTAAGGAAATAAAAGAAAACTACGTTAAAATTTTTTCCCACCGCGGCAAACTCAGTTACGAAATTGGCTCATACAAAATCATTGGCCGCATCATCAAGGCCTTTGTACTCTCAATTCAGTCGTTGTGCGAAAAAGATAATTACGAAGAATTAGAGTACATATCGAGTCGCTGTTTCGATTTAGCATGGGGAGAGGATTTTACCCGCCAAAACTTCAAGAAAGACTACGACTGGTGGCTACGCCAAACCTTTGATTATGTTTCTGGCTTAACAGATAACTACGCCATCCAGATCTCGCGTGAAATTGAGGGGGTCCTTACGCCATGAGTGAGGAGGCTTCACAAAAAAAATGGGTCGTGGTAACGGGGGCGTCATCGGGAATTGGCAAGGAGCTAGCCCTGTCACTGCAACAACATGGCTATACAGTTCTAGCGACGGTTCGCACTGCTACAGATCATGAGGCCCTAAAAAGATTAGGTCTGGCAACCTTAACCCTCGAACTTGCCGATGAGGATTCTGTTGTGATCGCCATTGAAGCCGTTCGCCAACGCTGTGGCAGTCAACTGTATTCCCTGATCAACAATGCCGCCTACGGCCAACCTGGTGCCGTTGAGGATATTAGTCGTAGCACCCTTGAACAACAGTTTGCCGTCAACCTATTTGGCACCCATCAACTCACCTGTGGACTTTTACCGTTACTACGCCAAAATGGTGGTGGCAGAATTGTCAATATCAGCTCCGTTCTCGGCTTAGTGGCCTTTCCGTGGCAAGGTGCTTATAACGCCAGTAAATATGCCCTAGAAGGGCTGACAGACACCTTGCGGCTAGAGCTACACGACTCACCTGTGGAGGTTAGCCTCATCGAACCCGGCCCTATTCGCAGTCAATTCCGTCACAACGCTCTGCACGCTTTTGAAAAAGATATCGATTGGCACCACAGTACCCATCACGAACACTATAAACGAATCACAGGCTATTACTCTGCCAGTGACCATCCAACCCCTTTTACCGGCACACCAGCAGATGTCATGAAGCGTGTGCACCATGCATTACGATCATCACGACCACAACCCCGTTACTTTGTCACCCTGCCAACCTACGTTCTAGCAACCTGCCGTCGCCTTCTCCCTGCCCGATTACTTGATGCATTATTGCGCAAACTCGGGGCAATGCGCTAATTTATGAGGAATTTCTTTCCTTAATATGTCAAATGGCCTATTATAACTCGTTATATTCATTATGTAGCAACCCTCTTTCATAAGGCGGCTCGTAACACAATGCATGAAACAACGGAACAACAATCCAGCCATCTTGCTTATCGCTATACTCAGCTATTCAACTCTTTTTTTGCGGCTCTCGACCACGCTACAGCCGAGCCGCTACATGAGACGTTGAAACGCTACCCAACCATGGGTCAAGAGCTGTTTTATCTATTTTCAGGTATTTTATGCATGAATACGCGTCACGCTGTAAACCGTGAACCAAATTCAAGCCAAACACTTTTTGGTGCATTTACTCTGTTTAGCGACAAAATCCCACAGATCCTTATCCCCAAAAATGAACAAGCATCTTTTAATCACAAACAAATTCAATGTGTTAATAATTGCTACTCAAAATCTGAACGAAACCAATTGGCGGCTCTATTTCTGAATCGCAGTATCGGCGACAACTATCGTGCTGAATACCCGGCGTCAACGGAAATTGAATCGGCTCTTGTTGCCATTTTAGATCACGCGGAAAAACAGCTTTTAGCGCTACTCTAACTCACTCGCCAACGCGCCCCATCAACCGTGGCACAATTATTATTGTCACCGTTTTCAAAAGGGAATGGGACTCATGAACTCTGCCCGTATACTCCTCGTTATCATCCTGCTCCTTACTCCGCTCTCAGTCTTTAGCGCACCCATTCAATCCGATCAAATACCCGCTGAGTTAGCACCATGGCAAGAGTGGGTTCTGTATGGGCAAGAGGATCAAAGCTGTACTACCGTTTGGCACAACAACAACCAACGCCGTTGTCGTTGGCCGGGAGAATTGACCCTGTCAATCAACAATGCTGGCGCAACGTTTCAACAAGACTGGCAAATGGACAGCGAACAGTGGTTACTACTGCCTGGCAACAGCCAACATTGGCCACTACAGGTAACATTAAACGGTGAACCCGCCTTGGTGATGCGTAGCGATGACAGCACCTACGGCAAAAACCGACCCATTGTGCACGTACCCGCTGGTCAGCACACGATCAAGGGGCAATTCAGTTGGCAAAAAATGCCAAAGAATATAGCACTTGATCCCCATACCTCGCTGATTAAACTTACCCGCAACGGTGCGTTTGTTCATCAACCGCAACTCGACCAAAGTGGACTACTGTGGCTAAATAAAGACTCCGATCAAGAAAAGAAAACGGAACAAGATCAGATCCATTTTCGTGTTTTTCGCCATGTGAGTGACACCATCCCCCTCCAATTAACAACGCGAGTGCAACTGCAAGTTTCGGGGCAGGCGCGTGAAGTTCGTACTGGAATTGTTTTAGCGTCAGGTTTTACCCCACTCGCACTTAAAAGCCCACTGCCAGCACGCCTTGAAAGTGACGGTTCACTACGCATACAACTCAAGCCAGGTAATTGGACGATTGACCTCGTTGCGCGTCATCTTGGCCCCATCAATATTTTAACCATGCCCGACCCGAAGGGACCATGGGCGGCAAATGAAGTGTGGTCGATCCAAACTCGTAACGATTTACGGGTGGTGAGCATTGACGGAGGGACAGCGATTGACCCGACTCAAACCGCCATGCCCGCGGTGTGGAAACAACTGCCCGCCTACCTGATGACTCCCGAACAACCACTCACTTTAACCACTCGTAAACGAGGCGATAGCGATCCCACGCCCGAACAACTTCATCTGCAACGGACTCTGTGGCTCGATTTTGATGGTAAAGGCTACACGGCTAAAGATCATATCAGCGGTCAACTCACCAGCAGTTCGCGCCTTGAAGCGAGTACAGCACTTGAACTTGGTCGCGTCAGCATCAACAATCAGGATCAATTTATCACCCGCCTTGAGCCGCAAGCTCCTGCTGGGGTCGAACTGCGCCAAGGAGCCCTTCAGCTTGAGGCCGAAAGCCGAATCAATCCACAAAACATTAACTCCCTCCCGGCGGTGGGTTGGCAATTAGATATGGGGTCACTACAGACCGAGCTAAACTTACCCCCAGGCTGGCGACTACTGGAAGCCAGTGGTCCTGATAATGCGTCAACAACATGGTTACGCAGTTGGTCGTTACTCGACATTTTTATTGTCCTTGTCTTGGCTTTGAGCTTTTGGCGGTTATGGGGTGTTCTGGCAGGACTTGGGGCATTGATCGGTATGATTTTAATTTATCACGAACCCAATGCGCCGCAGCTTGTTTGGTTGAATGTATTAATCCCCATCGCTCTATTGCGTGTTTTGCCAGAGGGGCGCTTTAAACAGTTGACCCAGTGGTACCGTAATGCGGGATTACTCCTTCTGTTAGTGCTAGGTTTAACATTTTCGGTACAACAAATACGTAGTGCTCTCTACCCACAACTTGAAGCCAACTCCTCCTACTCCAGTGGCTACGGTGCTGGAGTTACCGTTACAGCACTCCCCGTACAATCGAAAAGGATGATGGAGAGTCGCATCATGACGATGGCCGATGGCGAGATGGCATCACAAGTGCGTGCCCCGAAGCGGCTCATTGTGCAGTACGATCCAAATCTAAAAGTTCAGACAGGTCCGGGAATCCCGCAATGGCAGTGGCGACAGATCCAACTATCATGGAATGGCCCCGTCACCGCCGACCAACAACTCAAACTTTATTTGCTGCCACCATTGGCGACCCGTCTGCTGCTGTTCAGTGGCGTACTTCTTATGGCACTGCTGTTCTTGCGGTTATTAACCCCTGGGCCATTGCCACGCTGGAAACGTTCGGCGACGAAACCGAGCACGACTGCGCTGGTATTCATCGCCTTGGCAACCGCATTATTTTCACTGCCAACGACGCAGGCTCACGCGGCGTTTCCATCACCTGAGCTTCTGGAGGAACTGCAACAGCGGTTATTGGAACCGGCAAGCTGTAGCCCGAACTGCACCGCACTGAATCAATTAGAGATTAATGCTGACCAGCAGCGCCTGCACCTACGGATGACATTCCATAGCCAGACCAACAGCGCAGTTCCGTTGCCACTGCCCAACAAACAACTCACTCTGCAAAGTGCCCGCCTAGATCAAAGCGATCAAGCGCCGCTTTACCGCGATAAACAGGGAGACCTGTGGGCAAGAATTCCTCAAGGTGAGCACAGCCTCGAAATTTATGCCTCTGTTCCAGAAGCGCTACAACGAATCCAACTGCCATTACCTATGACGGCGGGGATGGTTCGCATCACGGCAGCCAACTGGCAAATAACAGGGATAAAAGATGGTGAAGCCAGTCATGGCCCCATTGAACTAACGCGACAGACCACCAAGAATAGTAATCAGCTTCAAGCGGGTGTAATTCCACCTTTTGTTGAGGTTCGCCGCGAACTACATCTCGGCCACAATTGGCAGGTTAAAACAACCGTCCGCCGTTTAAGTCAGCTTGGCAGTGCCGCTCTCGTTAAAATTCCGCTGTTACAAAATGAGCAGGTCACCAGTTCAAGCGTGCAGGTGATCGATCATCAAGCACTGGTCAGCTTATCGCCGAATGCGCGCACCTTTAGCTGGAACTCTCGTCTCGACAAAACCAGTCAGTTGGAACTTTTAGCGCAAAACAATGATCAATTTACCGAGGTTTGGCAATTGATTGCTGACCCCATTTGGCATGTTAAAAGTTCAGGACTTCCCGTTATTCATCACTATCAAAATGGTCGTTGGCAGCCTGAATGGCGGCCGTGGGGCAATGAAAAACTGACCCTCGACATTAGCCGCCCTACTGGTATTCAAGGGCAAACAGTCACCATTGATAACAGCCACCTCAAAATGACTCCGGGCAATCGCACCACCCAAGTCAAATTAACACTCAACTTACGCACCAGTCAGGGCAGTGACCATGTCATCACTCTGCCAGCTCAGGCTCGTCTGGGCCAAGTCACCCTTAACGGACAAACTCAACCGATTAAACAACAGAACCTGTTAGTGACCATCCCTTTGCCACCAGGCAAGCATCAACTCGAACTGACATGGCAACAAGATCAAGGAGTTGAGCTGATCACACGTACACCACAAATTCACCTCGGTGGCGCAAATGTGAATTCAACAATCAGCCTCATGTTGCCTCAAGACCGCTGGACCCTTTTTACCGGTGGCCCTGTTCTTGGCCCCGCAGTATTATTCTGGGGTGTGCTGCTTGTCGTTACCGCGCTGGCGTTCATTCTTGGCCGCATGCGCTTCACTCCCTTACGCTGGTGGCACTGGTTACTTCTGTTTGCCGGATTAAGTCAGGCCAGCCTCCCTGCATTGATCCCAGTGGCAGCATGGCTGCTGCTGCTAGGCTTGCG
>MAXR01000183.1 GCA_001751155.1 Desulfuromonadales bacterium C00003068
CGGTTCATGGCTCTCATCGGCACCGAGAATATCCACGAGTGAGGATTGTGTCCCTTCAATTTGTGAACTGAGAAGAGCTTCTTTTTGAATGAACATACCGACAAAAAGGTCTGGATTAGGTAATACCGTAACGACAACATTTAATCCCCCCAAGGCACGGTCTGCTTCTGAAAGCAATAACTGTAGGTCACCGTCAATCGTGATTGGTGGTTGAGGCGGTAGATTTGTTGGATAGAAGGCTGTGTATCCTGTTGTTGTTTTTTTGAATTCACCACTGCGAGTCATATTTTCTCCTATATCACGCATTTGTGAGATATGGCTATTGTGACTGCTGTTATATCACGTTTAGCGAGATATGGATGGAAAAACATCTCCATATGTCACGTTCGTGAGATATGGAGATGTTTTTGTGCTTATATGTCAAAATAAATAATATGGAATGACAGTCAAGCCATTAGCTTTGAAATCATACTGCCCCGCCGATCTAACCATCAATATTTGACAGTTCCAACCTCTTTGGTATCGTTATTCTATGCGATACTTACGTCTCTTCTTCTATATCTGTGTTCTTTTTTTCTCGATTGCGGCAATTCATGCCAGTAGTTCGGCAGTGGTGCGGGTGATTCCTATTCAGGGAGTGATCAACCCTATTGTTGCGGAATTTGTCAGTCAACATATCGCTGAAGCGAATGCCGCCAATGAGCGGGCGATTCTGTTGTCGATGGATACGCCTGGCGGGTTGGATACCGCTATGCGCGACATCATCCAGTCGATCCTCGTCTCATCTGTTCCTGTCATTGTTCATGTTGCACCGTCGGGCGCGCGTGCGGCTTCGGCTGGGGCGTTGATCACTTTGGCGGCTGATTTCGCCGTCATGGCACCGGGCACCAATATCGGTGCCGCTCATCCGGTTGCCATCGGTGTTGGTGCAGGAGGGTCTGGTGGCGATGATAATCCGATGATGGAAAAGGTGACCAATGATGCCGCGGCCTATGCACGGTCAGTTGCTGAGCAGCGTGGACGCAGTGTCGACTGGGCGGAAAAGATCGTGCGCGACAGCTTATCTAGCACTGCTGAAGATGTGTTGCGTCTGAGGGTGATCGATGCCATTGCTGCAGATCGGCAACGGGTGATGGAAGTTCTCGATGGTAGCACCTATTTGCGTGATGGAAAACCGCTAGTATTTGATGGAACTGATGTGGTGTTTAGCGAAGTTGAGATGCCGTTGCGCGAGCGACTGCTCAATGTGTTGAGCCAGCCCGATGTTGCCTATCTGCTGCTGATGCTCGGTATGATGGGGATCTTTTTCGAAATATCTCAGCCGGGGGTGATCCTGCCAGGGGTGGTGGGAGTGCTCAGTTTACTATTGGCTTTTTTCGCTTTTCAAACCTTGCCGATCAATTACGTCGGGATGTTGTTGATCATTGTCGCCATGGTGATGTTTATTCTCGAAGTTACCGTTGTTTCTTACGGCATGCTTACCGTAGGCGGTGTGCTAGCACTGGCGTTGGGCTCGTTGATGCTGGTCGATAGTCCCGATCCGCTGCTGCGCATCTCCATCGAGGTGATCGGAGCGACGGTGCTCGCTATCCTCTCCTGTTTGGGTCTAGTGATCCTGTTTGTGATGAAGTCGCAACGGCGAGTTCCCGTTTCTGGCGAGGAAGGATTGATTGGCGAAGTGGGAGTAGCTCTGGCCGAGTTGGATCTAGAGGGGCGGGTGTTTGTCCNNCCGGGTGTTTGTCCACGGTGAGCATTGGGATGCCATTGCCAGCAAGAAGGTGGCTGAGGGTGACGCCATTGAGGTGGTTGAGGTGACAGAGTTGCTGACCTTGCGGGTGCGGCCGGTCCATGTTGAAACAGATAAAACGCTAACAGAGTAAGCCGAACGGAGGAGGAAATGATGATACCGCCAGGATTTATCGGTCTTGTAGTTATTCTTGTTGCAGTGATTATGGTCATTGCCAGTGCTGTTCGGATTTTGTTCGAGTATGAGCGCGGAGTGGTGTTTCGCTTTGGCCGTTTCTCGACCGTTAAGGGGCCGGGCTTGCGCTTTATTATTCCAGTGGTGGATAAAATGAAAAAAGTCAGCCTGCGCACTGTAGCGATGGATGTGCCACCGCAGGACGTGATCACCAAGGATAATGTGTCGATCAAGGTTAATGCGGTGCTTTACTTTCGGGTGCTAAAACCGGAAAAAGCATTGATTGAGGTGGAAAACTATCTTTATGCTACGAGCCAGTTAGCGCAAACGTCGCTGCGCAGTATTCTTGGTCAGTCTGAACTCGATGAATTGTTGGTCCACCGTGATGAGATCAACGCCAAATTGCAGACTATTTTAGATCGGCAGACTGATCCGTGGGGGGTGAAGATCTCAAATGTTGAGATCAAGCATGTTGACCTGCCCGTCGAGATGCAGCGAGTCATGGCTCGCCAAGCCGAAGCCGAGCGTGAGCGACGTGCGAAAGTTATTCATGCACAGGGTGAGTTGCAGGCGTCGTCGACTCTCGCTGAAGCGGCAGGTAATATTGCATCCCAGTCAGGAGCGTTGCAGTTGCGGTTTTTACAAACATTAACTGAAGTTGCGACCGAAAAAAATTCGACCATTATCTTTCCATTACCGATGGATATGATTCGGCCATTTTTGGATCCTAAAGAGAAGGATTAATTTTTTTAAGCGTGTGCGACATGAAATATTTAAGGGGTAATCTTAGGTCTGGGATTGCCCTATCTACTTTTGCTTTGACTCCGCCATGCCCAAAAGAGAAATACCACCGCAACAATAATTCCAATCATCCCAACAACCGAATAGGCAGAGAGATGGAACTGCTGCCATGTCAGGCCACCATAATACCCCAAGGCTGGATAGCCGATCCCCCATAAAATTCCACCACTAATTGAATAGAACAATACTGTTTTTGGTGAAAGTCGCAGTGACCCAGCAATGAAGGGGACGAATCCGCGTAATGGGCCAAAGAAGCGGGCGAACAGTAAACTTTTACCGCCGTGGGCAGCAAAGAATAGTTCGGCACGACGCAGTATTTTGAGGGCTCGTGTTGAGTGTGTCCGATTGACAAGTTGGTGGCCACTACGACTGCCGGTGAGGTAGCTAATAAGGTCGCCAATGATAGCACCGATGCTGGCGGCGAGACAGCTGAGCCAGAAATCACCGTGGCCGTTGGCGGCTAAAAGGCCGACGCTGATACACAACACGCTGCCAGGGATAATTAAGCCGACCAATGCAATCCCCTCACCGCAAGCGATGGCTGCAATGAGAAAGTAATAGCTGGTGCTGTGGGTCAGGGTTAGTAATGTTTGCTGCAACCAGTTTTCCATCTTATAAGTGGTACACGATTCAGCTGACGCTGGCAAATGAGAAGTGGCTGTTTTAGCGAGTTAATATTGTAGAACAGCATGATGTTACGAGCGTTGTTGCAAGGTTGAAATAAAGTGTTAGCATTTATGAATATAGCTTTTAAGGTCAAACCTTTAGGTGGAAGGAGGGGTGGTTCCGGTGTCATAGCGGCTGAGGTTGTGTGTTGCGTTGGTATTTGAACAATGTCGGTATTATTGTTAGGAGGAATATTATGGATTTATCAGTTTGGGATCCTTTTCGCGAAATGGAAGATTTGCTTGATCGTTATAATCAAGCACCACGAAAATCTTTGACCCGAGGCAGTGATTCTATTTTTGAGGTTGGAGATTGGTTGCCCGTTGTTGATATTGAGGAGAACAAGGATGCTTATCTTGTTAAGGCTGAGTTGCCTGGCGTTAAAAAAGAAGATGTCAGTGTTAACATTGATAATGGTGTGTTGACGATTAAGGGTGAGAAAAAAAGTGAAATAAAGGATAAAAAACAACATCGCGTTGAATGCTCTTATGGATCCTTTGTTAGAAGCTTTACCCTGCCGCAAACAGTTAAAGCTGAAAAAATAGAGGCCGAATATAAGAATGGCATACTTAATCTAACCATTCCAAAGTCTGAAGAGGCGAAGCCTAAGCAGATTGAGGTAAAAGTTAAGTCATAGATGTTTGTGCACGACTTATCGTTCAAGGGGTCTAAATTGTTGATCAATTTAGGCCCCTTATTGTTAATTTGTTTCAATAGTCTTTGGTGTCTCTTGCTTCTGTAGCGCATTTAGCTTAATTTAATGGTTTATGATTTGATGATTTTATTTATGGTGAAGGATGCGAGTGATGTGCCACGATATAAGTCTTTTTGAGCGAGTTCGCGAGAACGAGCAATTAGATGAAAAGTTTTATCA
>MAXR01000184.1:0-383 GCA_001751155.1 Desulfuromonadales bacterium C00003068
AAGACACACTCAGCGACAACGAGATCTACCAGCTGATCTTTGCCGCCGGATTCTCCACCGCCGAAAAAGTATCCGGCCTTTCCGGTCGCGGTGTCGGGATGGATGTGGTCAAACGCGCCATTGAGGGACTACGCGGTACTATTGAGTTAGAAAGCAACCTTGGCGTCGGTACCACCGTGCGCTTACGCATCCCCTTGACGCTGGCGATTATCGAAAGCCTGTTGGTTAACATTGGTGGTAATAGCTTTGTCTTGCCCTTAACTGCCGTTGAAGAGTGCATTGAACTCACCAACGCCGATATCCAAGAGGCCCACGGTCGCTGTCTGGCCAATGTGCGCGGTCACCTTATCCCTTACATTCCATTACGCAGTACCTTCGATATC
>MAXR01000184.1:400-1055 GCA_001751155.1 Desulfuromonadales bacterium C00003068
GATAACGTTATTGGCGAACACCAGACCGTCATCAAAAGTCTGGGCCCGTTGTATCGCGATGTTACTAGCGTATCCGGTGGTACCATCCTTGGCGACGGCAGTATCGCCCTGATCGTAGATTTGGTGCAACTGATGCGGCAGGCAGAATTGGAAGAAAACTGACGTTTTGATAACTGTTCAGTAAGCCTTTCGTCGGAGCGGTTTTAACCGCGAATTGTAGTAACCGCAGGAGTCCACCATGAGTCAAGATCAAGTCAAAACCAACCAGTATCTCACCTTTCTGCTCAACGGTGAAGTGTTCGGTATCGCCACCAACCGGGTGTTGGAGGTACTCGACTATACTGAGATTACCCCAGTACCCCAGACCAGCGATTTTATGCTGGGCGTGATCAACCTGCGCGGTAGCATCGTGCCGGTAGTGGATATGCACATCAAGTTCGGCTTGCCCCCGTCACCACGTACCGTCAATAGCTGTATCATTATCATCAGTATCCTTATCGACGATGAACCCACCAGCGTAGGAGTGATGGCCGATTCCGTGCGCGAAGTACTCGATCTCGATCCAGAACAGATCGAGGCCGCACCGCGCATGGGCACCAGACTCAATAGCAATTTCATTCGTGGCATGGGTAAGCACGGGGACGATTTCATTATT
>MAXR01000184.1:1087-3431 GCA_001751155.1 Desulfuromonadales bacterium C00003068
TTTGCTATTGAGGTTAGCAAGGTGCGCGAAATTCTCGATTATACCGAGGTTACCAGTGTCCCGCAGATGCCGACGTTTATGCGTGGTGTGATCAATTTGCGTGGCAGCGTGGTTCCTGTCATCGATATGCGGATAAAATTCGGTTTGCCCACCGTTGATGATACCGTCGATACCTGTATCATTATCGTTGAGGTGAAAATTGACAATGAAACCAGTGTCGTTGGGGCGCTGGTGGATTCGGTGCAGGAGGTGCTCGATATCGAGGGGGATCAGATTGAGCCGCCACCGCGTATGGGGTCACGCATGAATAGCGATTTTCTTCATGGTATGGGTAAGCACGATGAGCGTTTTGTGATGATCTTAAATATTGATAAAGTGTTCTCAAGTGATGAGTTGGCGATGGTTCAACCTGTCAAGGAAGCGGACGTGGTATAGAACGTTGTGGTGAGGAATATCCACTATAATATATTTAAATGTGAAGAGGGGAATCTATGTCTTGGAAAAATCTTCGGTTAAGTTTTAAATTCGCAGTCGGTTTTGGACTGGTGCTGTTGTTATTGGTTGGCGTCGGCGTCTGGAGTATTTTGGGTATCTCCAATATTGTAGGTAATGCTTCGGAGGTTATCAGCGGTAATCAATTGAAGGGGGAGATGGTTCAGCGTGAGGTTGATCATCTTAACTGGGCCAGTGAGGTCAATACTTTGCTTACCGACGATACGGTGACCGAGTTGGAGGTTCAAACCGATCCGCATAAGTGTGCTTTCGGTGTCTGGTATTACGGCGAAGGTCGTAAGCATGCCGAGCAGTTAGTGCCGGAGATTAAACTGTTGCTGGCCGATGTAGAGGATTACCATACCCGTTTGCATGAGTCGGCGGAGGAAATTGATGGCGTATTTCATCAGGCAGATCTTTCTCTGGCGCAGTTTCTGGCCGAGAAAGAGGTGGATCACCTCATCTGGGCCAATACGATTTTATCCTATTTCTCTGGCGATGCCAAAACACTGTCGGTGGAGGCCGATGAACATCAGTGTGCATTGGGCAAGTTCCTTTATGGCGAAGCGGGTAGGATCGCAGCGAAATCCGATCCTGAACTCGCTCGTTTGATTGAAGCGATGAAGGAGCCTCACGCCCGCCTCCATCAGTCGGCAGAACACATCATGGCTGTATCAAAAGAACAGGGAAAGAAATATTTTATCCAAGAAACAGTGCCTGCACTCAAAGAAACACAGGCAGTGCTGGAAAAAACAAAACACCGGGCTGATGAATTGGTGCAGGGGATGTTAGCGGCTAAGGATATCTATGTCACGGAAACCATGCCCAATTTAGAAAAGGTGCAGGAACTGCTGGGTAGAATTAATACAACCACCGATGAACATATCATGACCGATGTCGAGATGCTTGCCGCTGCCAGTAAGACGCGCACTGGTGTCATCATTTTTGTGGTTGTGGCATTACCGTTTGGACTGTTGTTGGCGTTTGTGATAGCTCGCGGTATTATCGGGCCACTGCAAAAAGGAATCGGTTTTGCTACAGCGATTTCTGAAGGAGACTTGACGGCTCAGCTTGATGTTGATCAAAAGGATGAGGTTGGTCAACTGGCGAGTGCCCTTAAAGCCATGGTGGCACAATTACAACAGATTGTCGGGGATATACGTGGTGCTTCGGACAATGTCGCTGCTGGCAGTCAAGAGTTATCTTCCAGTTCTGAGGAGATGAGTCAAGGGGCCACCGAACAAGCTGCTGCTGCCGAGGAAGCTTCCAGTTCCATGGAGCAGATGGCCGCCAATATTCGTCAGAACTCCGACAATGCCATGCAGACCGAGAAGATCGCCGTCAAGTCATCGGAAGATGCCAAAAGCGGTGGTACCGCAGTGGCCGCGACCGTTAAGGCGATGAAGGAAATTGCCGACAAGATCTCCATTATCGAAGAGATCTCCCGTCAGACTAACCTACTCGCCCTTAACGCCGCTATCGAAGCTGCCCGCGCCGGCGAGCATGGCAAGGGGTTTGCTGTTGTCGCCTCCGAGGTGCGTAAGCTGGCCGAACGCAGCCAGAGTGCCGCCGCTGAGATCAGCGATTTATCCTCCAGCAGTGTTGAAGTAGCTGAAAATGCCGGTGAAATGCTCAACCAGATGGTGCCCGATATTCAACGCACAGCCGAACTGGTACAGGAGATTGCCGCTTCATGTAAAGAGCAGGATACTGGTGCCGATCAGGTCAACAAAGCCATTCAGCAACTCGATCAAGTCATTCAGCAAAACGCCAGCGCCTCTGAGGAGATGGCTTCCACCTCCGAAGAGCTGAGCAGCCAGGCCACACAACTACAGGATACCATCAGTTTCTT
>MAXR01000184.1:3493-3630 GCA_001751155.1 Desulfuromonadales bacterium C00003068
AAGCCGGCAGTGATGGCCTGATGCTGGATATGGGCAGTAGTCGTGATAAGCTTGATGATGATTTTAAAGAGTATTAACAGAGCAATTGATAGTTGAGAATGGATAATTGACTTACCCCCCTCATCATTGTAATAGAT
>MAXR01000185.1 GCA_001751155.1 Desulfuromonadales bacterium C00003068
ATACCCCTGATCCCCATGGATACAACCAGGGCGGTCAAGGCGGGCCTTACTCTCCAAATAGTAAAACCCTAAGTACGGTTTTGAACTCTCTCTTTGAAACCGTAGCGAGAAATGACCGGCAATGCGGAAATGACCGGCACTCTGTATGGCCTTCTGGAAACAGTTCAAAGCCTTTTTCAGGGCCATGCCATCTACAAATTGGCTGTCCGCATGAAGAAACAGCAGCGATTCTCCAGAACTAAGCTTAACTCCTAAATTAAGTTGCCGCCCCCGCCCCTTCTGACTAGAAGAGACTCGGCACGGGAATGATGCCTGGGCCGCTAGTTCTGTAGCCCTTTCAAAGCTGCCGTCTGTTGATCCTCCATCCATCAGAAGCACCTCAAAAGTGATTCCTTTCTGACCAGAGAGGGTATCGAACAGCCGAGGTAACTGAGCAATCTCGTTAAGTACCGGGACAATAATCGACAGAATCATGGGATCGGCAACCTGTTACCTAAGAACTCAAAACAATAAATGTGGCGCCCAAAAGAAAAAGGCGAACCAAATGGTTCGCCTTTTATCCTGTATCATCAGAGTGTCAGATGCCTGCTTTACTCCGCAAGGACTCGACACGGTCGGTTCGCTCCCAAGTAAACTCGGGCAACTCCCGGCCAAAATGGCCGTAAGCCGCGGTCTTCTTATAAATCGGCCGTAACAAATCCAGGGTTGTAATAATTGCAGCGGGACGCATATCAAATTCTTCTTGCACCACGCGCGCGATTTCATTAGACGGAATGACTCCGGTGCCAAAGGTGTTAATCATTACCGAAACCGGTTCGGCCACACCGATGGCATATGCCAGCTGAACCTCGCACTTCTTAGCAAGCCCGGCGGCCACAACATTCTTTGCGACATACCGAGCCATATAAGAGGCGCTGCGATCGACTTTGGAGGGGTCTTTTCCGGAAAAGGCCCCGCCACCGTGGGAACCTTGGCCGCCATAGGTGTCGACAATGATTTTACGACCGGTCAGGCCGCAGTCGCCTTGAGGTCCACCAACCACAAAACGGCCCGTCGGGTTGATAAAGTACTTGGTATTTTCATCCATCATTTCCGCAGGAATCGCATACTTGACCACTTCTTCGATCAGAGCCTCACGGAGGGTTTCGTAGGCAACATCAGGGGCGTGCTGAGATGAAACAACCACCGCATCAACGCGGATAGGCTTGTCGTTGATATACTGAATGGAAACCTGAGATTTACTGTCGGGACGCAGAAAGGTGAGCAGACCACTTTTACGAACTTCTGCCATGCGACTGGTGAGTCGGTGCGCATAGGTGATGGGCATGGGCATCAGTTCAGCAGTTTCATCGCAGGCATAGCCGAACATCAGTCCCTGGTCGCCGGCACCCTGCTCAGTAAACATGCCTTGGCCTTCAGTTACACCTTGGGAAATATCGGGAGATTGACAGTCGATGGAGGTCAACACAGCACAGGTTTCCCAATCGAATCCCATAGCCGAGTCATTATAGCCGATGTCTTTAATCGCCTGTCGTACCACTCCCGGATAATCAATCTTAGCGGTGGTGGTGATTTCCCCGGCTACCATGGCCATACCGGTAGTAACCATCGTTTCGCAGGCAACACGGCACTGGGGATCCTGAGCAATAATGGCATCGAGTACGCTATCGGAAATCTGGTCAGCGACCTTGTCAGGATGTCCTTCACTTACAGATTCAGAGGTAAAGAGAAAATCAGTCATAGCCATGGAGATTAAGCCTCCTATTATAAAATTTAGGGTTGAAAACGTTGGATTCTAGTTCGACTACGCAATGAAAGTCAAGAATCTGCGGACGCCTTGCGAGCTTGCTGAGCGGGAAATATCCCTGGAAACCGCTGCTGCATTTTCTCTTGAAGACATCGTGCAACTTCAGGTGCGGTACCGAACTGCAGCAGTTCGGTCACAAGTTCTGCAGCTTCGGATCGGCGAGCCTGACGTATGATACGCTTGACTCGGGGAAGATAAGGGGCATTCATCGACAATTCATCAAAACCGAGTCCCAGCAGTACCAGAGCGTAAAGAGGCTCAGCAGCCATTTCTCCACAAATACCCACTTCAATCCCAGCACTTTGACCGGCACGACAGACCATCTGCAGAGCTCTTAACACAGCGGGATGCAGGGGCTCATATAGATAGGCCACGTGTTCATTACCGCGGTCTATGGCAAGACAATACTGAATCAAGTCGTTAGTGCCAACAGATAGAAAGTCGACTTCCTGGGCTAATAGTTCCGCAATCAGAACTGCAGAAGGTGTTTCGATCATAATGCCAATCTGAATCTCGGCATCAAAAGCATACCCTTCAGCGGTTAATGCAATCTTGACCTTTTCGAGGATATCTTTGCAGCATCTAATTTCCGTCAGACCGGTAATCATAGGAAACAGAATGCGAACCTTGCCATGGGCAGAAGCTCTTAAAATAGCCCGCAACTGGGTATTGAAAAGTTTTTCCTCTTGCAGAGAAAAACGTATGGCCCGCAACCCAAGTGCAGGGTTGGCCTCTTCGGAAAGGTCGATGTCGGACACCAGCTTATCGCCACCAACATCGAGGGTTCGAATGGTTACAGGGTGAGGAGCCATGCGCTCGACGACCTCGCGATAAGCCTGGTACTGCTCCTCTTCCTCGGGGATACCCGCCCGGTTCATAAAAAGGAATTCAGTACGATACAGCCCTACCCCTTTAGCGCCTTCACGCAGAGCCAAATCTACTTCCTCAGCCAACTCAACGTTGCCGCGAAGAGTGATACTATGACCGTCCAGGGTCTCAGCAGCCAACTCACGGTAACTGAGCAGTTCCTGCTCGAGATATTCGTATAGCTGCTTTTTCTCCAAGTACTCCTTGAAAGTTGCCTGGGAGGGATTGAGAATAACAATTCCGGAGGTGCCGTCAATAATAACCGACAGCCCCTCACGCACTAGAGCGGTAGCCGACTCCAAACCGACCACAGCCGGAATACCGAGGGAGCGGGCCAGAATCGCGGTATGGGCCGTGCGACCACCGACATCAGTAATAAACCNNAAACCCGATCACCCGCTTTTTGTCCATCTGCATGGTGTCGGCAGGCGACAGGTCGTGTGCCACAACAATCGATTTACGTTCAAGCTCAGCCAGAGACTGCTGATCGGCACCGATTAGGTTCCTCAGTAGGCGCTCACCAACTGAATCGATATCGGAACGACGCTCCCGCAGATATTCGTCCTCAATGGCATCGAAGACGGTGCGAAATTTATCAAGGGTACGCTTAAGCGCCCATTCTGCGTTGATTAATTCGCTTTCGATCAGGGCAATAGAATCATCGACCAGCATTTGATCTTCCAGGATCAGCAGATGCGTGTCGATAATATGTAGATGCTCGGCTAGGCGACGATCTGCGACCCCTCGCTTGACATCCTCAAGTTGCTTTTTCGAGATACTCACCGCATCTCGAAAACTATCGATTTCTTCACTGATATCGTTGGCGGAAATCTTACGCTCAACAGGCTTGATTCGTGTGCGATCAAGCACATAGCTAGCTCCAATGGCTATGCCAGGGGAGGCGCCGATACCAAAAAGAGTGATATCTTCAACGATTGTTCGGTTATTCTTCTCCAAAGCCATCCTCGATCAGTTTGCCGATGGCCTTAATGGCCTGGTCGGCGTCGTCTCCAGTGACCTGCACTGCAATTTCTGTCCCTTGAGCCGCTGCGAGCATCAAGATTCCCATGATACTTTTACCATTAACCTCTTCGCCCTCCTTGACAATGGTTACATCGGAGGAGAATTGGCTGGCAGTTTGAACCAGTTGAGCAGCGGCCCTGGCATGCAGCCCCAAACGGTTAATTATGATGAAGCACTTCTTTACCATCGTACAATCCTTCGATCAATGCAGCTGAAACCAACCCAGCAATAACAGCGACGACGCTAGAATCACTAATAACGGCGAAACTCTTCGCCTCATCAAAGTACATAACCCCAATACGAGCGGAGCAACACATAATCCCCAAGCACCCCCTGCATCCAGATTGTCTGTTGCTTTAGCAGCAATAACGGCCGCAAAGAAACCGAGCAGCACAACCAACGTCTGCTTGAGATATATGGCCAAATCTGAAAGATGCCACCGTTGCAAGGTGGAGACGACTCGTACCCCGCCACCGTATCCCTTGATCAGCCCCTGCACGCGAAACCAGAAATGGGGCAGGTTGAATAGGGCTATAAATAGAACCGGTCCCCACAAGGAGCCATGAAAAGCCCAGAGCAGAGCTACCACTGCGGCCGCTGGACGCATTGCGCCCCAGAAAAAGCCATCCCCCATGGCAGCACAAGGCCCCACCATGGCGGATTTAAACTCACCGACTGTGAACCCTGGATCGATGCCCTGCTGAACCTGTTCTTCAAGTTTAAGTACGGCACCGATCACCGTAGTCGCTAGGTATGGATGGGTATTGAAATATTCCAGGTGACGACGATAGGCGGCCAGCAATGCGGCACCAGTGTAGTAACGACGAAAAGCGGGCGTCAGGGCATAAATCAAGCCGAGACTCTGCATCTGCTCATAATTCCAACTGGCCTGCAGCAGAAAAGATCTGGATAGCACCTGCAGCAATATGGAGCGTGGCAGTTTCATGCGTCAACAGCCTCTTATCGCAATGCCAGAACAAACAGCCCAAGGACAAAGGAACCGCCAAATAGCAACAATGCGCGGGGGACCTTCAGACCGCTAAGCAGGGAACCAATCCCGACTAGTGGGAAAAACAGGTAAATCCAGGGTGCAGCCTCAACCAAAGGGCCATCTAGATAACTTAAAAACATGGGTAGACAGAGAAGCCCCCCTCCAACAACAACCGTCAAAGTCGCCAGAGAAGCTGCAGCGAAATGCCACATACCCCGTAGATGGTACCTCTCCAAACTTTCGAACCGACCGCTATCTAATGCTAGTTCGGCTTTGTTTAATAATCGAGCGTTGGCCAGCCGCGCCAGGCGATCAAACAGTTGACCTGCCTTGCCAAAGGGCATACCGACCAATAAACTAGCCGCCGCAACAGCCTGGGGTGGCAAACCGGTTTGAGAATGGCTGATTATTGCTAAAAAGGTGCAACCTACCGCAACCTGACTATCATCCNNTGGCCCCCACCTGCAAGCCGATCGCAACGTCTCCCAATAACCAACCGGTCAAGGGAGCGGCCACAATCGGTCGACATATCATGAATTGACCAGCAGCCGTACGATCTAAGCCGGACAATATGGCGACCGCCACAGTTATCCCTAATGCGGGAAGATACATGCCTCACCTGTCATTAACTCAATCGGCGCCACAGTCGTTGCCGATCAGACGGAATACATTGTAAAACAACCTTTACCCCGTCATCCTCTAGAGCCTGTAACTGCTCAATGTCCTCATCGTTCAACGCCACGGTACAACTCAATCGCTTTTTATTCTTGCCACCATGCAAATTCCCTAAATTCAATTCATCGAAAGACACTCCAAGTCGATGTGCTTGCAACGCATCCTGAGGATTGCCAAATAACAACAGAACCCGGCGCTCAATCAATTCTTCAGAGCGCAGAAACTGGACCATCTCTTCGATAGTGCCAATGGCTACCTTGATTCCCTTGGGAACCGCTGATTCCATCAGCAGCTTTTGAAAGGCAATCTCCGCCAATTGATTATTCGCAACTACGATGCAATCCGCTCGAAGGGCAGGAACCCAAGCTTCGAGAATCTGGCCATGGATTAAACGATTATCGACCCGTACTAAAACTATCTCCATTAGCTCCCCGTTACCGCGACGACCCCTGTTCTTTCAATAGCTGACTTACTAGAAGAATGCTCTGCAAGGCATACTCTTTAACCTCTATTGCTAAAGCTTCAAGCGATAATTCACTACGAGCATTGCACGCTTTAAGCAACATCGGCAGGCTCACACCGGCCAACACTTCCACCCGAGCGTTACTCATAAAGGACAGGCCGATATTGGAAGGCGTACCACCAAACATATCAGTCAAAATCAATACTCCGTCCCCTGCAAGGTCGAGTTCATCGAGGGCGATTGTAAAGCGCTGGTGTATATCTTCAGGACCATCTTCCTGCCTAATAGATAGAGCTTTAACCCCAGGCAAGGGACCTAAAATCATCTCAGCAGCATTGACTATTCCCTGCGCCATATTGGAATGTGTAGCAATGACAATCCCTATCATTTCATCACTCTTTGGCAATGTCCCTGTGAAGGACTTCCATGGTCATAAATGGTGCGTTCAGCTCTTGATAAATTTTCTCAACGAGAGCCACGCTGCGATGGTGTCCACCAGTGCAACCGATCGATATGGTCAGGTAGCTCTTTCCCTCCTGATGATAATGGGGCAGTAGAAATTTAAGTAACCCCAGAAAAGAGGAGAGAAATTGCTGAGTTGCCGGTTGGGACATAACATATTCGCTGACTGGTGCAGACAAACCAGTATGGGGCCGCAAATCCGGCACAAAATGAGGGTTGGGTAAAAAACGAACATCCATCACCAGGTCGGACCCAGCAGGCAGGCCATGGCGAAAACCGAAAGATTGTAACAATACTGCTAGCGGATAGCTTTCATCACCACCAAATCCAATCTGCAACACCTTAGCCCGTAATTGATGGGGCGTAAGAATTGAAGAATCGATGGTAATCGTTGCTCGTCCCATGACCTCAGCCAACAAGCGCCGCTCTTGGCGAACACTTTCCAGAACCCCTTCCTTTTGTTTCAAGGGATGACGACGCCGAGTTTCGGAGTATCTCCGGACCAGGACATCATCAGCAGCGTCAAGGAAAAGAACATCAACCTGATGTCCAACATCCTTGATTTGTTGCAATATCTCACGATACCGAGACAGATAATCCTGATTGCGGATGTCAATAACCACCGCCACGGGGGTAGAACGTCCGGCAGATTGCTGAGGCAGTTCCATAAACTCAGGAAGAAGAACCAACGGCAAATTATCGACGACAAAAAAACCCTGATCTTCCAAAGCCCTGGCAGCAGTACTCTTGCCGGAGCCCGACAGTCCAGTGATTATAACCAGACGTCCGCGTTTCATTTCCCGTCCCCCTAAAAGTGGCGTAGTTAAATCACTCTTCGTTGATTGAATCAAACCATCCATTGTTTTTATAATACTCGCTGGGAAAGGCCCTTTCTTAAGGGCTTAAAAACATAGCAGAAACATAAGATGTCTTGCCCGCCAGCATAAAGTATACGATGGCTATAACTACAAGGCAAAAAAGTGGCCGCCCCTCATTTAGAGGGCGGCCACGGATACATAGAATCAGAAAAACCGATTGGTGCATTCGGCTGTAGAGAGATTTGTCTTTTCAGTTTGACACACCACGCGTGACAATCTCCAGCCGAAATAATGGTTTCTGATCAGAGTTTTTCTTCTTCTTCACCGATAACGCGATAGATTTCCTCACTATTCGGTGCATCCAGCAAGCGGCGGCGAACCTCTGAACTTTTGAGCAACTTTGAAATTCTTGCCAGTGTCTTCAGGTGGACTCCAACCGATTCCTCTG
>MAXR01000186.1:0-1839 GCA_001751155.1 Desulfuromonadales bacterium C00003068
TCAGTTGCTCTACTCTTTGGCGCCGATTGCGCTCTTCCTTTAGCTTTTTGTTGCTGGTAAAGCTTTCCCAGCGATATTGCGCCAGAACATCTTCGAGTATCTCTGTGTTTTTCTCTTTAAGATTCTCCATCTGCTGATAACTGTTCTGTAGTGCGTTAGCCGATTCTTTCATGTTTTCACAGAGGCTTTTACATTCGCTGGTAATTGGCGTTGGCCAATGGAGTGGCTCATGATTACGCAGTTTTTCCGGTAGGTTCTCTGACATTTTGGCTAGGTCCTGCAAGGGGGTTATGACTCGTCGATCAAGGCGATAGAGTATGAACAGGGCGGGGATTGCAGGTAACAACATGACCGCCAAACTCAAAACTGTCATCCGCTGAAGATGTTGCTGGCGACCGTCGTCTGGCGTTTGCAGGACGATCCGAAAGGGACTGGTACTTGAATTCATTGCTATGTTAGCGGTCAAAGGTTTCAGACGATGTTGGCCTGGTAGATAACAGAAAAAGTTTGCCAGGTTTCCCCACGGCCAAAGGCCACTCTTGAGTTTACTACCTGCGGCAAGCCCTTCTTGATTGCTGGCAATGATTCGTTGGTCAGATCCTAGTAGATGGATAAATAAACTGCTGTTGTCTGCCACTTTGCTCAGGATGTCGGCGAGATGTCTGCTGTCCATAGTCGCCGCAGNNCTGCTGGCCAAAGCCATTTTTCTGGTAGGAAAATTGATATGGCTTTGGCCCGCTCTTGCTTTTGACGAGAGGCTGGATGATTCGTTGCAGAGCCCGGGACATTTTCTTGTCGGCGGGGAAATTGTTTGAGCAGGCTATTGGTAAGCCGCTCTTGTCTACGATCATCAATTGGGCTAAAGCAGGCATTCTCTGTCCCAATAGCTTCAGCTTTTGCTCTATTTGTCCCGAAGGCTTTTTGATCAGATTGGACAAGGCACCGAGTTGAGCGGAACTGTCCTTTTCAAGAGTTGCTAACTCCTGTTCAAGGCGCTGGCCGACGATGATCAGGCGCTTTTCCAGACTCGGTAATAGAATATCTCGGGGAGCCTGAGAATTGATCAATATGATCAGTAGGGGTGGAATAAGGAAACATCCAGCTAGAACATTCAGTTCACCTTCCAAAAAACTGAGGGAACTGTGATTGCGTAGATTGTAGTGTTTAAGTAATGGGTAGAGAAGGGTTGCCAACAGGGCGTTGAGGGTGGCCATGAGGCTCTGGTTGAGAATGATTGGCATTACTACAGGCCAGGCGTTACCTAATAAGCAAACATCTGTCAAGTAGCGGAGCAGCGAGCCGAACAAACACCAGAATATCAGATCTGTGAACAGAAGGTTTTTCAAACCTCGTTCGAGAAGCATGCCGACTATCCAGGCTTCCGCCACCCAGAGCAGAGATGTTACCGGGTTGCCTGAAAAGATCAGTGCATAACTGTTGGCGACCATAGCCACCAGGAAACCTGGCCCAGTGCCCAGTAGTCGGCAGGCCAGTAGCACGGCAATACTTGCAGGAAGATAAACTCCATCAGGCAGGAGCAGCAAAGCGAAGATGTTGCCGACCAGGGCGGCGATGCAAAGCAATCCTAACATATTCGCAGTCCGTAGTAAGCAGCGACTCTCGTAGGCTATGGCAGCCAGATTTCGAGCCGCTGGCCTTGAAGATTAGAGTGGTCTATTTGTGATGGTATCTTGTGTAGTCTAACAGGCAGCAGGGGCGGGTCAATAGAGACGGATAAGGCTGTTAATAAAGGACCTTTTAACGTGCTGGTTAATGGCGGTTGGCAGTAAGTTAGCAAAAGGGGTATAATCAATCGCAAGGGTGGTTCGGCTTCTGGGT
>MAXR01000186.1:1922-2227 GCA_001751155.1 Desulfuromonadales bacterium C00003068
TTATTGGTACCATCCAGTGGCTGGTCGGCCAAGAGTAGTCAAGAATTTAATGTCGAAGGGGGAGAGATGAAGAAGGAAAATCTCTTTAACCTCTTTTTCGGAGGAGCGCCTCTGATGCCAACCCAGCATGGTACTGTAATTGTTGAAGCTTATCATGATAAGAACGATAACCAGCTACGCGATGTCGGTGAAGAGTCTCTTGATCAGGCTGTGTTTTGCATTGTTGAAGAAATCGTTTATCCTATACCTGCATTTATCCCTGGTTTGGATAACGGTATGAACTATACCTTTTTGTTTGAAGGTGA
>MAXR01000187.1 GCA_001751155.1 Desulfuromonadales bacterium C00003068
CTTAAATTCTTGGCCCTGTTCCGTCAAGTCAGCCTTGATACTGCCTGCTACCATATTAGCCAACTCGCCAATGGCATCCTTAACATCTTCGTCCACTTCCGTTACTTCCATCATCAAAAAGCTACTGGTAATGACCAGTGCGGTAGGCTCAGGGATATGGATGGCCAACATCCCTTTATTGGTTCCAGCCATACCAACAATGGCGGTAATGGAGTTTTCAAAACAATTGTTTCTTTCGGTCAAGACCTCTCCAGGACTAGCTTCCATCATCAACATAGTCTGGAAAATTTCCTGAGTTGCCTGGCAAATACTATTGTTCAAGTCCACAGATCAACTCCTTATTACAGAAGGCTACCCAGGGTCTCCTGAATTTGGTCCGGGGTAAAAGGCTTCTTAATACTACCAGCGGCGCCAAGACTCTTGGCTTCGTCAAGAATATCCGCACCTGCTTCGGTGGTAATCATTACAACAGGAATATCCTTGATCTTGGCATCAGCCTGCTTCTGCCGCAAAAACTCGATGCCGTCCATAACCGGCATATTGATGTCACTAAGAATAATATCGACTGTTTCACCAGCCAGAACATCGAGTGCCGCCTGCCCATCACCGGCTTCCAGAATAACATCGAAGTCGAGGCCAGCTTGGCGTAGCGAGCGAGTGACAATTTTTCTCATCGTGTTGGAGTCATCGATAATAAGAACTTTCTTGCCCATTGTTTTCCCCTCTCAAATTAACAGTTGGTGAAGATGAAAATCTACAACTCGTTAAAACCGTTCAGCTATCAAAAAAGCCGTCCCCGGCCAAAGCCAGAGAAAACAAATCGTTTTCAATCTGAAAATCCCATTGTTTCATTTCAAAAGGACTGTCCTCTTGGCCAACGGGAACCTCCTCAGGCAAGCCCAAGCTATAGGTCTGATCCTCAGGCAGGTATGCATTCAAGAAGAGCCCGGCAACAGTGTTGATCAGTTCACACAGCATATCAAGCAGCATCTTATCGGTTATTTCTTCCGCTGGCATAATATAGACCGAAGAGGCAATTTTGCGCAATAAAGGCTTGGGCATCAGTAGATATAATTCACCTTGAATGGGATCGTGAATCAACAACCTGCTGACAACCATTTCCTCCTTAGGATAGCTCACAGCTTCTTCAACCTCTTTGCCGACCTCCATAAAGGCCATATTTTCGAGGGTCGTCGCTAATGCGCTATAAATATCCAGTTCCAATTTTTCAGACATGTCTTCTCCCATGTTCAAGACAGTAACGGCTTAAGGGCATCCATAAGAACAGCCGGAGAAACAGGCTTATTCAAAACGCCAAAAGCACCGAGAGAAAGCAACTCCTGTTCCTTGGCTGGATTTCCCGCGCTAGTGATCACCAGCACCGGAAGATCATGCAAACGGGGGCTGCTCTTTACCCACTTAAGAAGGGTCGCTCCATCCATAACCGGCATATTCAGGTCGGTCAGAAGCAGATCAGTATCTTCCTCTTTGAGAAGCGAGAGAGCTTCTCGACCATGTTCCGCCTCTACCAGCGTAGCCTCGCCCAGTCCGATAATCTCCAAACAACGACGAATAAACATGCGCGCCGTTGCTGAGTCATCTGCTATGACGATCCGTTTCATTCTAAATTCCTCCTGTTAGCTTTTCAAAGACGCTTCCGCCTTACTGAATTCCTCTTCGGCGTTCAGAACGATCTCGGCAAGGGTAGTCGGTGACAAATCAAAAAATTCCTCATATCCGGGATCAAGATGATATTTCAGACCATCGTTACCCGTATTGCAGCCGGCCATCATAGAAACAATGTCACCGATGTGCACGGCGTACACCAGTGGTTGCATACACTCGATAGCTTCGGCAGGATGATGGTGGTGGAGAATTACCGCCTGCAACGATTCAGGTAACTGCCAATGCCGGGCCATTTCATATCCGACCTCAGTATGATCGAGCCCGGTAAGATCATGTTCTGCCATAAGGTAGTCACTGACGATCCCCTGATCGATCTGACCAAGAGCTTCCTCAGAAGACTCTTTCCAGAAGGTCGCAAAGATCGACTTGCCGATGTCATGCAACAAGCCACCCGTAAAAGCCAGGTCGAGATCGAAGTTACCCTTGGCATATCGAGCAACTTCTCGTGAAGCGATGGCGCTGAACAGATCATGACGCCAAAGATCCCCCTGTTCGCCCTGGTATCCTTCAAGAGGCTTACTAA
The DNA here is from genome assembly GCA_001751155.1 of Desulfuromonadales bacterium C00003068. GTDB lineage: Bacteria > Desulfobacterota > Desulfuromonadia > Desulfuromonadales > Desulfuromonadaceae > Desulfuromonas. The sequence goes on from MAXR01000187.1 coordinate 2,210, forward strand.
ATAACTGGCCAGTGTTCTCCTGCACCGCAATACTAATCACCATGCGCTCGCCAAGATAGGAAAGAGCACGATCGATAGAGGATATTTCCTTCATCAGGCCGTAGACCGGTGAATTAACCGCCTTCAGCACCCGCATGGTCAAAGCCGAGTCGAACTTAACGATTTTGACAACATCATCTAGTTCATGTTCGGGGTCAGAAATCACCTGCAGCAACTCTAAAGCGCTGGATGAAAAAAGGGGCAACTTTTCAATCGCCTGGCGTACGGCCTCGCGGTCCACGACTTTGCTCATAATACCTTCTCTCATACTTCCCATTGCCCCCGCCCCGGGCAATTAACGATGACTTTACCGGTATCGACGGACACGGCAACGGTCCGGCTGTGATTGCCTCCCACATCTTCAGCCACAGGGCCAAGGCCATAAGCCCAGAGATGCTTTTTTAAGGCAAGCACATTACGCTTACCGATATTGAAGGTGTTGTTATGGTCCATGATAGACGCACCACCGACCAGCTTAACCACCAATCCACGACCATTGGCCGGTGAACCGAGCTTAGTCATTTCCTGAAGCAACAGGGTCAGGCCTAGATCGGCAAAATATCCGGGACGCTGCCGGGCTTTGGCTTCATTAATGCTCGAATCGGGAAGCGCCACGTGCACCATGCCGACCGCTTTGGTTCGGGGATCAAGCACGATAGCCGCTACACAGGACCCCAGGGCAAAGGTTTTAACCACCCCACCAGGGTTCCTTGCAGCGCCATAATCTCCTATTCCCAATATAATTTCACTCATGATTTCCGCTCTGAAAGCAAATCGATAACAGCAGGCGCAATACGATCCAGAGGCAAAAGACGCTCGGCTCCACCCCGTTCGTAGGCCACCTTAGGCATGCCAAACACGACCGATGTCGCTTCATCCTGAGCCAAGTTTCTAGATCCAGCCTGGCGCATAGCCAACATTCCGGCAGCGCCGTCCGATCCCATGCCGGTAAGCATCACGCNNTGCTACCGACATGTTGCGCCACCGAAGTCATCAATACATCGACGGACGGGCAGTGGCCGCTAACATTTTCACCGGCTTCGCACTGCACCTGATAGATACCACCGGAACGAATCACCCGCATATGTAACCCACCAGGACTAACCAAAATCCGCCCAGGCATGATCCGGTCGCCATTCTCGGCCTCCTTGACCTCCATGGCGCACAGTTGATTAAGTCGATCAGCAAACATCTTGGTAAAACCGGCCGGCATGTGCTGTACAATAACCACCCCGGGCATACTCACCGGAAACTGGGTGACCATTTGGCGAATAGCCTCAGTGCCACCGGTAGACGCACCGATAGCGACGACCTTATCGGTCGATTCGGCCAGCGCTCTTTGCGGAGCACTAGAAGTCGGCGTAGAACGAACAGGCTGTTTGTTTTTCCAATGGGAAACATTGGCTCTGGAAGTCTGCTTGACCTTGGCTCGCAAGTCCTGCAGCATGCCGGCCAGGCCACGAGCCAGGTCAGTCGACGGTTTGGCAACGAAATCGACGGCGCCTGCATCTAACGCATCGAGGGTAATTTGCTTACCACGCTGAGTCAGCGAACTAACCATCAACACTGGAATCGGATATTGCGGCATCAAGCGGCGCAAAAAATCGACCCCGTCCATACGCGGCATTTCCACATCAAGGGTCATTACATCTGGTTTCAGTTGGACGATTTTGTCGCGAGCAACATAGGGGTCGGAGGCGGTCCCGACCACTTCAATGTCAGGATCCATGCCCAGACCTTTAGCCAAAAGCTGACGCACCAAGGCAGAATCATCGACAATCAGAACACGAATCTTTTGACTCATGAAGAAAGTTCCTTCTGATAGACCGCCGGCACCAAATACTTGAATAAATCCTGCTGGCGACCGAGCGTTTCCGAATGACCAATAAATAGATAGCCACCGGGATGCATGAACTGATGGAATTTACTCACCAAATTCAAACGAGTCGGTGCGTCGAAATATATCATGACATTACGACAAAAAATAATATGAAAAGGGTTTTTAAATGGAAATCTCTCATTCATGAGGTTAAAGCGCCGAAAAACCGCCTCTTTACGCAAACTATCACTAAAGGCAAATTGGCCATCGCCTGTGGGCCGTATATATTTGTTGCGCAGCGCCTGGGGCAGAGCTTGGACTTTGTCTTCCGGGTAGACCCCTTTGCCAGCGATATCCAATACTCGAGAAGAGATATCGGTCGCTAACAAACCGCAATTCCACTGCGGATATTCGCTGCCTAAATACTCATGCATGAGCATCAACAGCATATAGGCCTCTTCGCCCGAGGAACAGCCGGCGCACCAGATGCGCAAATCCTTTTCCCCGGCCTGCCTCAACCGCTTCACCACAGCTGGCAGAGCGGTCTGGGAAAAATAATCGAAATGGGTTCGCTCCCGATTGAAATAGGTATGATTGGTAGAAATACGATCTACCAGTTCACTAAGTTTTTTCTCGGACTGATCGTTTTGTAGATCGTCGTAATAAGCTTTGAAATTCGAATAACCAGCTGTGCGCAACAGCTTTTGCATCCGACCTACTAAAAGCGACTTCTTTTGATCGGTAAGATTGATACCAAAACGCTGATAGATAAGTCCTCTCAGTAAATCGAACTCCTCATCGGAAATCGGCATCAGAGCTGCACAATCGGCACTGCTACTGGTCATGCTCCCCCCCTAGTTAGTTTCCATCCGGAAACGGCCCTTTTCCCCAATCTCTGCGTCAATCTGCACGTTTG
>MAXR01000188.1 GCA_001751155.1 Desulfuromonadales bacterium C00003068
TCTTTTTGATTCCGTCCGCCAGTTCTTCCAGAGCGCAGAGGTCCTCAACTTTGCCTTTTCCGGCTGAAATTTTTTCAAGCGTTTCAATCATCAACGGAAGCCCTCTTCTACAGGGCAGGCACTGGCCGCAGGATTCGTCCCGGTCGAATTCCAGAAAAAACCTGGCTGTATCCACCATGCAGGAATCCTCGTCCAATATGACCATGCCTCCCGAGCCCATGATGCAGCCGATTTCCTGCAGAGAACCGTAATCGATGGGCAAGTCCAGATGCGGCCGGGGGATGCAACCGCCGGATGGGCCGCCTAATTGCGCCGCTTTGAACGCTTTTCCAGCCGGTATCCCGCCGCCGATGTCGAAAACGATTTCGTTCAGAGACATCCCCATCGGAACCTCGATCAGGCCGCCACGGTTAATTTTCCCCGTCAGGCAAAACACCTTGGCCCCCTTGGTTGTGTCGGTGCCGATGGAATCCCACCACTTGGCGCCTTTGCGGATGATGAGGGGAATATTCGAAAGGGTTCCGACGTTGTTAATTACCGTTGGCTTGCCAAACAGGCCTTCGATAGCCGGAAACGGGGGTCTGTGCCGGGGATTGCCCCGCTTCTGTTCAAGCGAGGCCAGCAACGCGGTCTCTTCGCCGCAGACAAAGGCCCCGGAACCGAGAAACAGTTCGATATCGAAGTCAAAGGAGGTCCCCAGAATGTTCGTCCCCAAAAAACCATGCTCCCGTGCCTGATCAAGGGCAACCTTCAAGGTTTCCACTGCCAGCGGATATTCCGCTCGGACATAAAGATAGCCCTTGTTGGCTCCAATGGCGTAACCGGCTATAGCCATCCCTTCCAAAACCGCTTGGGGGTTCCCCTCCAGTTCGGCCCGGTTCATATAAGCGCCGGGATCGCCTTCGTCGGCGTTGCAAACTATATACTTGGGCTTACCTTCGGCCCCATAGGCGAACTCCCACTTTTTCCCGGTGGGGAACCCGGCCCCTCCTCGTCCCCTCAAACCGGAAGCCGTCACTTCCGCGATAACTTCCTTTCTGTCTCGTCGCAAAGCGGAGGCCAGCGCCAGATATCCATCGTTAGCGATATAATCCCCGATTTCAAAAGGATCGATTTTGCCTAACAATTCAGTAATTCTCTTAGTTTGCTTGGTAAAAAAGGGCGTATCCAGGTCAAGCAGATATTCGTTTGCTATTTCGTTTTTCAACAGGTGTCCGCGGACAACCTCCGTTGCTTTGTCTTCATTGAGGCTGGCATAAAAAACCGGGGCGCTGTCCTTTTGCTTTATCGATATATAAGGCTCTGCATAGCAACAGCCCATGCAGGCATGCTTCAATAAAACGACATCATCTCTTTCCATCCTTGCGAGTTCACCGTTAATCGCCTCCCAAACCTCCCCCGCACCAGAGGCAATGCCACAAGTCGACCCGTATACTATAATTTGGGTCAGTTTCTGCATTTGAGACTTCTTTTTTTGAATTTTTTCCTTTAACGCCGATAACTCTTGCGAAGAATGAATACGCATAACGGACCCCTATTTATATTGACTCAAGACCGAATTCAATTTCTCGGGGCTCATGCCCCCATACTCTTTCCCATCAACCGTTATTACCGGACCGATAGCACAACAACCTATGCAGCGAACCTCCTCCAGCGAAAACCTCTGGTCGGAGGTTGTTTCCCCCGGGGTAATGCCGTAATCCCTTTTTATTTTTTCGACGAGTTTTTTGGCACCCCTGACATAACAGGCCGTCCCCATGCATACGTGAATTTCATGTCTTCCAGGCGGTTCGAGTTTGAAAAAATTATAAAAACTGACAATGCCGAATACCCTGCTTACCGGCAATTTCAGTTTGTCGGCTACGAAGCTCTGGGCTTCGAGGGAAACGCATCCTGAGACCTTTTGTATCTCCTGTAAAATCTTTACCAATCGATCAGGGTCAGTGCCATTCTCCTCAACAACCTGTTCGGCTATCCTTAATGTAGGGTGGATTTCTTTTTCCATATGCACCTCCAAGGGAAAGAAGTTTATTGCGAAAAATTCGGCACGCCCGCCAAGCGACAAAAGATCTACCAAAAAATAAGCAGATGATTAGCGCTAACTAGGGGGAATTTCAGGTATGTGGACAAGGGAGATCTGTAGAATGCAATATGTATATTACCGCATACAGCGGCGAATTCAATGTTGTCAAATGGTTTCTGATTTATCTACCCCCAAAAAAAAGTTGGGCATGTGTGAGCCCGTTTGACTCTTCACCCTCAACTTGTCGGGGACCACCTCTGGCTTCCCCAAAGACCTCACATTAAATTGGACCTGGCCTGACCTGGGCCGATTTATCCAAATTGGCGTTTCATTGCCATGCCAAGTTGGTTTTCGGCAAATTATCGGAGATTCCTAAATCCCGTTGTCGTAGCAGTTTCCGCGACGGCTCATGCTGAAAACCCGGTTGTGTGATTTCAAAAAAAAGGTTTGCCAGTCGTTTGGCTCCTTTTTCTGAGCAGAACAATT
>MAXR01000189.1:0-901 GCA_001751155.1 Desulfuromonadales bacterium C00003068
GTTTCATGGCATGATTATCGATTGAGTTTGTTGATAGTAATTTTTAGGAGATTCTCGAAAATTTTATCTTTGGCTATTCATAGAGTTCCTGTTGAAAATATAAAGGAAATTGTAGGCCTTGAAGTAGACCTAGACATATTGCTAAAACACAAAGATAAATATCTTCTTCAATGTAGGGATATTATTCTGGAAGTCGGTCCGGTATTTAAATTGGCCAAATTGATTATGGATGAAAATATACAAAACATAACCTGGATGGATGAGATAAGTCATAATATCGTGAATACCCTAGACCTGCTTGTATGGATAGACGCACCAAATGAAATACTTCAACACAGGGTAAATTCCAGAGCAAAAGAACATATTGTAAAACACGAAACGAATGAAGTGATGTGTGAATTTTTTGAAGAGTACAGGAAATGCTTCGCAGAGGTGATTGATCGTTGCAATGGAAACTTTCCCGTTAAGCGGTTTGATACCTCTAAGATGACCGTGGACGAAATTTCTGATGCAATTCGAGGGGTAGTCTGTGAGCTCAACTAAACGCAGGGAAGGGTAGCCTCTAAACTTCGGGTGGTGAGGTGATACAAGTTTAAAAATGAACCTCTTGACGTTTGTAGAAATAATGGCTGTCAGCAGCTCCGGAATGGTCGACAGCCTTTTTGGGGGACTACTATCCTTCACACACTGCATAGTCAATCACGCTGCTCGGCTTTAACGCACTTCGGTTCCCTCTCTGGTGAACTGATACACCGCTCATAAATCCCAAAAGTTGCCTGTTCTGCCTCGATCCTTCGCCATACGATCCCGTTGTCTAGCCTCCAAGTCAGTTTCCATCAGGAAACGGCCATTTTCCACAATCTCGGCGTCAATCTGCACGTTTGCTTGTGCGGCGTAGATA
>MAXR01000189.1:910-3322 GCA_001751155.1 Desulfuromonadales bacterium C00003068
CCCATCTGAAAACTGACTTGTGCCCATCCAGAGTTTCCGGATGGGCACAAGTCAGTTTTCTTTTCCCGTTGGATCGATTTGACCTTCATCCCACCCGGTCCAAGCAAAGACATCGTTTTGGTTGGCCGCGGTGTGGATGATCAGGATTTGATAAATATATATCCGCTGGCACGACCTGTGTTTATGCCTGCACAGGAAATATTTCACCACTTAGGTATACTCATAATAGTGGTGCCCTATGAGAAGCAGTATTCCAAGCTGGTTCCTGTCTGATTTGGCCTACGGCCACTAATGTTGGGATATTGGGCAAGAAATGCAGGCTTATTAGGAGGATTGATTTCGAACAAGATCCCATAAGATGGGCAACCTGTAGCCTGAGTTCAAAAGAAAGTACTTGAATGCTTTCTGCGGGGTGTTTCAATTACACTCCCTATACTCTCTTTTCACCAGTGTTTTTCGACATGGATGGAGGGCCTTTTGAATACTATAAGGGAAGAATCTTCTGTATGTGCCGGTGATCACATTGCTTTTTTTCTCCCTTTACTTAGCGGTGGCGGAGCGGAAAGGGTAATGCTCAACTTGGCTGCAGGTTTTGTTGAAAAGGGGGTTAAGGTCGACTTTGTCTTGGCTAAAGCCGCTGGCCCCTACCTTGATCAACTTCCCAAGGAGGCACGGCTTGTGGATCTGGATTCTTCCGGAGTGCTTACAAGTCTGCCCGGTCTTATTCGCTATCTCCGCAAAGAGCGCCCCGTGGCTTTAATCTCAGCACTGGATCATGCCAATGTTGTCGCAATTTGGGCCAAACTACTGGCAAGGGCTGGTACCAGATCTGTGGTGACTCTCCACAATACCATTTCGGAAAAGAGGAAATTAGCTTCCAAGGTTTCAAAGGCGAGCATTGTACCTTTTCTAATCCGTCTGTTTTTCCCGCTGGCAGATTCCATTATAGCTGTTTCCAATGGAGTGGCCGAAGACTATGCGCAGGTTGCAGGGCTGGATAGTGGCAAAATACAGGTTATTTACAATCCTGTGATTACTAATTCGCTCCTCGATCGATCTAACGAACCTTTGGACCACCCTTGGTTTTGTTCTGGGGAGCCGCCTGTTATCCTCTCTGTCGGCCGACTTACTGCTCAAAAAAACTTTTCGGGATTAATCGAAGCCTTTTCCCAGGTAAGGAAAAGTGTTTCTGCTCGTTTACTTATCCTTGGGGAGGGTGAACTCAGGGCGGATCTTGAAGAGCTTGTGGAAAGATTGAATCTGAAGGACGAGGTGTCTTTACCTGGATTTGTGAATAATCCTTATAAGTATATGAAGCAGGCAGCAGTCTATGCTCTTTCTTCTTCATGGGAGGGCCTCCCTACCGTTCTTATAGAAGCTTTGGCGGTGGAGTTGCCTGTTGTTGCCACCAATTGTAAAAGCGGTCCATATGAGATTTTAAGGGGCGGGAAACTCGGGAAGTTGGTACCAGTTGGTGATATCCCAGAACTTGCTGATGGTATTGCTGAATGTCTATCGGATAAAAAATCATTCGTTACAATGGATGCCTTGGAACCTTTCACTCAGGAGTGGGCTGTTAAGGAATATTTATCTGTAGCTAGAGGCGGACTGTGAACAAATGGACTTATAGAATATTGATGGGATTGGTATTTACAATTCCCTTGGAAAGTATGATCGCCTTTCCCGAGATTGGTACCTTCAGTCGAATGATAGGTGTTTTAGTTGCAGTATCAGCTTTTGTTTGTATTCTGCTTGGAAAAAAAGCAATAAAACTAAACTCAGTACAAAGTTATGCTTTGTTGTATTTACTTTGGAGTATCGTCACATTCTACTGGAGTGTAGATATTGAAAAAAGCTACAAATCCATCCTAACCTTATCAAGATTGGTTGTGTTTCTTTTTGTTATTTGTCAATTTGCACAAAAAGAAAATGAACAAATTGGTCTGATGAAGGCATATGTCTACGGGTCATTGTTCTCATCCTTCAGTATAATATATTCATTTATAAATAAGCAAGAATATGACTTCTTTAGATACTCCGCATATGGATTCGATCCAAATGATTTAGGCCTAACCTTGGCATTGGCAATTCCAATGGCTTGGTATGTTTCATTTATTGATACTTCAAAAATAATGTCGTGGGTCTATCGATTGATTGTTCCACTTCTTGTGTTTGGAATTACATTGACCGCATCTCGAGGTGCTTTTGTGGCACTCCTTGTAGCCTTAAGTTTCATTCTTTGGTCACTTTATAGACTGCCGGTTAAGTTTAAACTGCTATTTATGGCTTTTGTGCTTACTACAACACTTTTGATTATCAAATTTGCCCCGGTGTATTCCTGGGAAAGAATATTAAGTATTGGTAGTGAGTTACACACAGGTAGCCTCAGTGGGCGTTTTACGATTTGGCGGG
>MAXR01000190.1:0-3814 GCA_001751155.1 Desulfuromonadales bacterium C00003068
GATCTCAGCAATTTTTTCTGCTGTTTTAACGACATGGGCAGGCTCATTTCGCTTGCCACGCCAGTTTTGTGGGGCAAGGTAAGGGCAGTCTGTTTCAACGAGAATATGTTCGGTAGGGATTTGACGAATGATCTCCCTAATCTCGTCGTTTTTAGGGTAGGTGATTGTTCCCGTGAACGACAGATAAAACCCCATATCAATACAGTGCTTGGCCATCGCGAGGTCCCCACTAAAGCAATGGAGTACGCCACCTGTTTTTTGTCCATTCTCTTCTTCTAAAATTCGCATGACATCGTCATGTGCTTCACGGTCATGAACTACGATAGGTAAATTATGCTGGTGTGATAGTTGTATCTGTTGGCGAAATGCACGTTGTTGTTGGTCATGAGGGCAACGGTTACGATAGTAATCAAGGCCGATCTCACCAATTGCGACCACTTTTTTTTCTTGAGCCAGATGGCTGAGCTTATTGAGTGTTTCTGTTGTCAACTGTGCTGCGTCATGAGGGTGAACTCCCACAGTTGCATAGATGTTAGCGTAGCTGCGACTCAAGTCAACGCTGGCTTGTGAACTTTCAAGATCACAACCGACAGTTATGATGGTTTCAACACCATGATCTTTGGCATTTTTGATAACGGTATCGAGGTCATCTTTGAATCGTTCACCATCGAGGTGTGCGTGAGTATCTATGAGGGTTGGGGGCATGCTGTACTCCTGAAAACAATAAGGACGCCATCGCGTCCTTATTGTTTTCTATGGTGTTTTTTAAACCATTTTCAAGATTCGACTGTTAACGAACTATTCTTCAATGCGTGGGAACATTGGTGTGGCTTTCTCGATCGTAACACCAGCTTTTAATCCGCCCCATTGGTCTTGATCGTTTAATGACAGATTTTGACCATCTTCACCAAGAATATTTAGGATTTGTGTTGCGGTGTCAGGCATAAATGGACCGACGAGTAGGCCAACAAGGCGAATCGCTTCGAGTAGATTGTACATGACTCCACCAAGTTGTTCCTTTTTGTCAGTATCTTTGGCAAGGGCCCATGGTGCCGTATCATCAATATATTTGTTGGCACTGCGAATAAGTTCCCAAATACTTACTAATGATTTGTTGAAGGCTAAATCATTCATCTGTTTATCAATAATCTCCATTTTTTCAGGAAATTGATTGATGAACTTCTGGTCAAATTCGGTCGCATCACAGGGTTCAGGTAATACACCGTCGAAGTATTTGCTGAGCATCGCTGTGGTTCGGCTGACTAGGTTGCCGAGGTCATTGGCTAAGTCAGAATTGATGCGATGAACCAATGATGACTGTGAGAAGTCACCATCAAGGCCAAAAGGAACTTCACGCAGCAAAAAATAGCGGATGGGGTCAACACCGTATTTATCAACTAACATATTGGGTTCGACGACATTCTGCATACTTTTACTCATCTTTTTGCCTTCAACTGTCCACCAGCCGTGAGCAAAAACTTTTTCAGGCAACGGTAATCCAGCTGCCATGAGGAAGGTTGGCCAATATACGGTATGGAAACGTAAAATATCCTTACCGATAACATGAACACTTGCTGGCCAAAATTCAGCAAATTTCCCCTCTTTATCATCAGGGTAGCCTAAGGCGGTAATGTAATTATTGAGTGCATCAAACCATACGTACACCACATGCTTATCGTTGTTAGGTACTGGAATGCCCCAAGAGAAACTTGTCCGTGAAATGGAGAGGTCACGGAGTCCTTCACGGATAAAGCTCAATACTTCATTACGCCGCGAACGGGGTTGTATAAATTCTGGGTTGTTTTCGATATGGTCAAGTAATTGTTGTTGATACTTACTCATGCGGAAGAAATAAGATTCCTCCTTTAGTTTATCTGTAGGGCGACCACAATCGGGACAGCAGCCGTCAATCAGATTTGTTTCAGTCCAAAATGTTTCGCATGGTGTGCAGTACCAGTCCTCATAGGAGCCGAGGTAGATATCGCCAGTCGCTTCAATTTTAGAGAATATTTTTTGAACACCTTCTTTATGGCGCTGCTGGGTGGTGCGAATAAAGTCAGTATTGTTGATGTTGAGTTTTTCCCATAGGGCAGCAAAGCGCTGCATGACGCGGTCAGCAAGTTCTATAGGAGTTTCGCTGTTTGCTAATGCTGCTTTTTCAACTTTTTGTCCGTGTTCATCTGTACCCGTTAGGAAAAAGACATCGTATCCACGAGCTTTTTTATAGCGTGCCAAAACGTCACAAGCGAGAGTTGTATAAGCGTGACCAATATGTGGAACATCATTGACATAATAAATAGGGGTAGTGATGTAAAATTTCTTGTTCATGGATGCTCCTGCTATGGTTTACGTGGTGGCCGACGACGGTTGCGGCTACGACGTTTAATTGATTTTGTTTCTCCATTTTCATCGAGTGCTGGTTGAGCACCTTCTTGATTAAGCTGTGTTGAACCTGCTTTCTCTTGTCCTTGGTCGCGGTTTTGATTTCTCTCTGTTGGTGACTGAGGCTTTTTGTTTGTCCGTTGTCTTTGCGGGCGCTGAGGTCGTTGTGGCCGTGCTGTTTGCCCCTCTTGCTTTTGTTGCCCCTCTTTTTGCGGCCGCGAAGGACGTTGGTCAGCGTTAGCTTTGTTTGCAGCTGCATCTTTGGCTGGACGAGCATTTTGGGGTTTATTGCGGTTAGGCCGCTGTTGACGAGGTTCATTCGTTTTACCCGTCGCATTTTCCTCGCGAGACTTTGACCCTTTTTGAGCACGATTAGGTCGGTTGTCGCCCCTGTTTTGGCCTTTAGGGTTATTTCTTGATGGTTTTTGATTTTCTGAAGAGTGCTTGTCATCACTTTTCGTCGTATTTGACTCTGTTTGGTTAGCTTTTGCTTGAGGGCATTTACAGCTGGATAATTTGCTCATTGGGATGTTCGTAACCACTTTCCCCTCAGAACGTACCGTAACTGTTTGTGCTAGTGTTTGAGCTGAAAGAACTTCAGCGTCCTTACCGTTAACAGAAACTTTTGTTCCCTGTTTGGGCAAGTTTTTAGCCATCGTGCAGTAGGTATCATATTCATAGCCTAGACAACACAAAAGGCGACCACATTGACCAGAAATCTTGGTTGGATTAAGTGCTAACCCTTGCTGCTTGGCCATTCGAACCGAGACAGGGTGAAAGTCTGTTAGAAATGTGCCACAGCAGAGTTCGCGGCCACAGATTCCAATGCCACCAATTAATTTCGCTTCATCACGTACACCAATTTGGCGCATCTCAATACGCGTGTGAAAATATTGGGCGAGATCTTTGACCAGTTCACGAAAATCAACACGACCCTCGGCCGTAAAATAAAAAATTATTTTAGAACCATCAAAGAGATATTCGGCTTTGACGAGTTTCATTGGCATTTTTCGCTGACGAATGCGGTCGAAGCAGTAATCAAGCGCTTCCTTCTCCTTCGATGCACTAATCCTAGCCATGTTGAGGTCGGCCTCAGTCGCGATGCGAAGTACTTTTTTTAAGTCTGAAGGTAGGTCTGGTTTTGAAACAATACGGTTCTCACGAACGATCGTACCCAGTGCTCTTCCACGTGTTGTTTCTACAACAACTTCATCGTTTAGGGACAATTCCAGAGCGTTGGTGTCGAAATCATATTGTTTTCCGGCAGAACGAAATTTTACGGTAACAAGGATTTTCCCCTCATCGTTCACTGGTGTTTCAGGCAATATAGTGTCTGTTGTCATAGCGTCTTAGTTCGCTTTGTATATGAATAGTGGTGTTTGTGTAAGAGGGTGCGTTTTATTGGCAACACACGCTGACAAATGTTCAGGTC
>MAXR01000190.1:3865-6577 GCA_001751155.1 Desulfuromonadales bacterium C00003068
TGCTTTTTACTGTATAGGCGACGTTAATTCGTTAACCGCATCAGGAGTACTTCGAGTGCTAGTTGACGGTTGACGTTGCGCAGGAAGTGTTGTCGACACTCGAGAATGGCCGTCAACTTTCGTTGGATAGAGAGGTGCGTTTCTTTCCCAGCTTGTTTGCGTAGGTGGTGTTCCATGTCTATGTTGGTCATAAGTGCTGGAGACGCTTGGTGGACAAGGAGAAATAGATCGCGGTAGCAACTCAACAGAATCCAAATTAAATCATCATGCTGTTCTTTGTTTGCCGCTAGTTTTTCAGCAAACTCAAGCATGGGAACAATGCTCGCTGAGGAGAGTGCGGTGATTGTTTTGAAAATTTCGATCCGTTGTTGAAGGTAGTACTCGCGGTCACTACCTAGAGCTTTTTTTAGACTTCCCTCAGAGAGAGCCGCAATGATCCGACTCTCACCTTCATTGATATTTTGATCCGTTAAAATGGTGCTGATGAGGGTTTGATCTAGTCGTGAAAATGGTAGTTTTTGACAGCGAGAACGAATTGTTTCCATCACCTTGTCGGGATAAGCACTGATGAGAATCAGCACTACATCTGCTCTTGGTTCCTCTAACGTTTTGAGTAGGGCGTTGCCCGCCGCAGGGTTAAGCTTCTCGGCTTCATCAATTAAACAGATACGACGAGGTGCTTCTAGGGGGGGATGGGACAGTTCTGTTTGCAGTTGGCGGATCTGTTCTATTTTTATTTGAGCTCCGTCTGGTTCAATAATGTGGAGGTCTGGATGGTTATTGTGAGCTAAGCGCTGGCACGCGGCACATGTGCCACATCCTGATTGTTGGTCGCAAAATATTAACCGTGCGAGTGCCGTTGCCATGAGTCGCTTACCAATTCCTTCAGCTCCGGTAAAAAGATACGCATGGGCAAGACGCTTCGATGTCCACGCTTGTGCCAACTGTTTTTTTTGACGATCATGGCCGAGTATATTGATAAAGGGCATGGTAGTTATTTATCGCTTAGGCGAGAGGTTAAGATGGGCAGCAGTGTTGTGGCAATACGGTGGTACACCTCGTCAAAATCTCCCGTCGCATCTATGACTTTAATTCGTTCGCATTGCTGTTGGCTGAACAATAGGTATGCCTCGCGAATACGTTGATGGAATTCAAGGGATTCTTGTTCAAAGCGGTCTTCGTCCAGTGTTTCGCTTTGGGCGTTGCGGCTGCGGGCACGTCCGAGTCCAACAGATACAGGCAAGTCAAGCAGCAGTGTGACGTCGGGAGTGGTTCCTTGGCAGGCATAGTGGTTAAGTTGGTTGATGATTTCTAGGTCAAGATGTCGACCATGGCCCTGATAGGCTAACGTGGCATCGCAAAAACGATCACATAGGACAATTTTACCTTGATCAAGAGCAGGGCGAACCACTTGAGCGATGTGCTGAGCACGAGCTGCAGTGTAGAGGAGTAGCTCTGTTTCTGGCACCATTGAGTCGTGATTAGAGTCAAGAAGGATAGCGCGGATTTTATCTGAAATTTGGCACCCACCCGGTTCACGAGTGACGACAATGTCAAAGTTCTTTTGGCGCAGCGCTTCAGCTAGGCGAGCAATTTGAGTCGTTTTTCCGCAGCCTTCAATCCCCTCAAAGGTGACGAATAATCCGGTTTTTTCTTCCATGTTTACCTCTTGAATCATATTTTGATGGCCTGTTTTTATTGGGCCAAGGCATGGTGAGTTATGATGCAAGTGAAACTACTAAGTAGCATCTTTGAAAATTGTTCACCTATTATAGAGACGGAAACGTCTGACGCAAGGGAAAAGCAAGCACAGATTAAGTGTTGTCGTCATGTTAACATACATTGCGTTGCTGGTGAAAATCGCGTAGGATTAAATGTTTGGTGCCATTTTCGAAAGAGGTCACGGAGAATCTCGTGGATTATGAAAAAATATTGGATGCGTTACAGCAACGTATCGGTTATCAGTTTCAAGAAATTGAGCTATTAAATAATGCAGTGACACATAAATCATTTGCAAATGAGCAATTACGTGATCCTGCCGCGTGCAATGAACGCAAAGAGTTTCTCGGTGATGCCGTTCTAGATTTAGTTATGGCCGATGTGTTGTACCATAATTATCCTGAACTTCCTGAGGGGGAATTGTCTCGCATTCGATCTGAATTAGTCAGTGCTACGGCATTAGCGCGAGTTGCTCGTCATTTGAATTTGGGTAGCTGTTTGCGTTTAGGCCGAGGTGAATACAAAAGCGGTGGCCAAGATAAAGATAACTTACTTGCGGATGCACTGGAGGCTGTTTTTGGTGCGATATTCCTCGATTCAGGATGGGATTCAGCTCGAAGCGTCCTTGATGCACTGTTTCAGGGGGGGGTAGTCCAGGTCGCTGGGCGTAAATCGCAAGATTTTAAGACACGCTTTCAAGAGCTGGCACAAGCTCGTTATGCTCAAGCGCCCATTTATGATTTAGTTGAGGTCAAGGGACCAGATCATCAACGTGAATATACAGTTTCTGTCGTGTGTGATGGACAACTCCTTGGACAAGGTAACGGTAGTAGTAAAAAAGCTGCTCAGCAGCAAGCCGCACGTGTGGCACTTATGACGCTAGAGGTCGAAATGCCCTCAAACGAAATATTGTAAATATTAATAGATGAAGATCATCATGCATGGTCAACGGAGAACAGATAGCGTGGAAGTAACTAAAGAATTTAAATCAGG
>MAXR01000191.1 GCA_001751155.1 Desulfuromonadales bacterium C00003068
GTCTTGGCATTCAGCCCCTCAACATTTTTAGCGATAACGATGTGGTTTTGTTGGCCACCGAGTTAAAGGCTTTTCCCGCCAGCGGCTATGTTGATGTTGAACTGGATACGGTGGGATGGGGTGCTTTTGTTTCCCTTGGTTTTAATATCGGCGACCACACTCAGCTAGCAGGCGTACGACTTGTCGATGCCGCAACGGTGATGGTCATCGATGCAAAGACCGGTTCTATTGATGTCAATCAGTATTGGTCTCTCCCTAAACCTCGGCCTGAAATGACTCTGGAAGATGTTGATATCCCAGAGATGTTGCGAATACTCCAGCGTGAGATTGAATGTTATGCCGAGCATTCCCGTCAGGGAACGGTGTTGTTGAGTGGAGGGTTTGATTCACGCCTAATTCTGACTCTACTCAAACGGATCAATATTGATTGTAAGGCGATGACGTTAGAGCACCCAGAGTTTGGTTTTGGTATTGATGGCAAAATCGCGCTGCGAATCGCTAAAAAGTTAAACTGTCACGACGTCTCGCGTGTCTATCCCTCTAAAAATTATTATTCATCGCCAGAATATCTTCGCTATCTCGTCATGGAGGAAGTGTCCATCCCGAGTATGCTCCTGTACATGAGCACCAACGTTTCCGCTGCTCTTAAGCCTGAGATGAAAGCCGTATGGGAAGGTTTGGGGCCTGGTTTTGCCTTTGCGGCTTCTTACCCTATCGCTGGTGGTTTTACGCCCTATCTTAAAGATCGATGTAAAGAGCGTGATTCCCTACACTGGCAAGCGGTATTGTCTACCTTTTCTCCAGCAATGGGGCAGAAGATGTATGAGGATTTTCAACAGGAACTTAGTTCCGAGATGGGTAAGTATACTGATGATGATTTTGGTACGGCGCGCTTTCAGATGAACACCCAGATGAGGCGCTACCTAGCTCCAAGTCCAACAACCGTTTATACCAATACTGTTTTGCCTTTTACTCCTGGACTGAGCAAAGACCTATGGAACTTAGCTGGAGAAATTCCTCTCAGTGTGACATCTGATATGAAATTGTATCTCCATCTTTATAAGCATTATCTCCCTGAAGCGATAACTGTACCCATCTGTTCTGGCGGTAAGTTGCTGAGCCGTAAATCCTTTTCGCCTGAACTGTGGCTTCGGGAGCACTATAACTCGCTCGGACACAAGTGTCGTTATTATTGGCATCGGCTACCTCGAGTACCTGTAGCAGGGCCATTACTCGAAAAATGGGGACTGGTGTCACCTTCCACTCGTGAAAACAATGCAATGCTCGACATGGTGGTTAGCATGGTTCCACCTGACCATCCAGATCTTAACGCTGATGCTGTGCGAAAGATGCAACAGGCGGTTCCTCCCTACAGTTGGGAGACACGCCTAGGGCGTCGAATGTTGTTTTATTGGCAAACATGGCGCTGGGTCATGGATGGGACGTTGACGACCTCAAATGCAGAGTCATTTCTTGCACAGAATATGTCTCGTGAAGATGTAGGTAATTAACGATGAAATTGAATCTGAACGCCGTAGCTGCGTGGCCAAAGCTTGCTTGGGTTGCACGATTTACCCCCTTAATAGATACCATTACTGTTTTTCATGGACCATACGTGGAAGCGAATGATCAATGGTGTGTGGAGGCTGTTTGGGCTGGTGATTATACTCATGGAGATTTCGATAAAACCGATCTGATTTTCGGAAGTGGTATCCGCTGTCGTGAGAATCATGCTGTTTTTGTCAGCTCTGGCACCACCTTAGATCGCCTGTGGCACTATCGTCGTGGTGATACATGGTATGTCGCCAATTCGTTCCCAGCGCTTTTGGCGACAGCAGATCTATCGCTTGATGCACTACCGACCTCTTGCGTTCGAAATATCGATTCAATTATGCGCGGAGTTGCTGATTATGAACGGCTGATGCCGTGTGATGATGGCGATCTCTCAGTCGTTTATTTTAATAATCTATTGTGGGATGGCAAGGCGTTGAGTGAGATCGACAAAGTTGATACGGCTCCAACTTTTGACTGCTATGAGACCTATTCAAATTATCTGCTGAAGAGTGCCGATACATTGGCTGAAAATATGTACGATTGTCGGCGTTCAAATCAAATCACCCCTGTGGTTACCGTTTCTAAAGGGTATGATTCGTCAGCCGCAGCCGTTATTGCACGTCATGTTGGTTGTAAACAGGCGGTAACGCTCAAGCAGTCAACAAGTATCTGGCGCGGGTCAGATTCTGGTGAGGAGGTGGCTCTGGCGCTTGGTTTGGAGTGTGCCACGTATAACCGCACTGCCCATCATTATCCACAAGAAGAGACCATTTGGTCGGTTTCAGGACGAGCTGGAATCCTCAACTGGACACTCTTTGATTATCCCGAGCCGTTGAGCCTTTTTTTTACTGCGCCATATGGTGACAAGATGTGGAGCCGTACCCGATGGAGTCGCCGCGATCCTTTTGTCTTTACTGGTCTTTCCCTTGGTGGGCTTGGTGAGTTTCGCCTTTTTAAGGGGATATTTCATTGTCCTCTACCCTTTTGGGGGATGCGCCATCTCGAAGAGCTGTGGGATATCACTGCTTCGGAAGAGATGAAGCTATGGTCGATTGAAGGTGACTACGATCGACCGATACCGCGTAGGTTGGTTGAGGAGGCTGGCGTTCCTCGTGCGGTATTCGGTCAGCGAAAAAAGAATACATCCCATGACGAAGCCTTGCTTTGGCCCTATACACCAGAGTCTGTGGCATCGTTTCAACGCTTTTTGATCGCACAGGGAGTGCCGACATCAGGTCGTGCTCTTATGTGGCTGCGGCGCCATGGTGCCAACATTGCGCACCTTGTTGAGGCAAATTTGCCACGGTCTCTTACGCAATCGGTACGGCGACGGCGAAAAGAGGCGATGTCCACTTCTGCTGAGCTTCTGTTTCGCTGGTCAAATAGTGAGCTGAGCCAAACGTATCGTGCTGCCCTCGTTGAGTCACTTCCTAACTTTACAGGTGCAGCAGAGCCTCAGGATGCAGTTGAGAAGTGATCTGACCAGCTGATAGATGTTTCAGTCGTTGAGAATCCATTATTGATAAGGTTGTCTGTATGTCAAAGATTTGTGGCTTGATTTCTGAAAATTACAATGACCAGCTCGCAACGATGTTTGCATCGATGTACGAGGCATCGTGGCAATCATGCTACCAACGCAAAGATACTCAGTTGAGTGATGTGGCAGGGTTGGGTCACTTTAGTATTGGTGCGGTTAATTTACAGCCGCAACCTCTTGTCGATGCTGAAACGGAAGTATCAGCCGTTTTCTGTGGCAAGATCTTTGATTATGACGCTGAACGCCGATCTCTTGCTGAACAGGGAGCCCTGTTTCAATATCAATGCAATGATGGTGAGTTTTTACGTTCCTTGGTAAGCCGTAGGGATGTTTCAGAACTTCGGAATATAAATGGGATCTTCTCACTGGCGGTGTGGAACCCCGAAGAGCGTCAATTGTTATTGACCGGAGACCGTTACGGTTTTCGTCCGTTATATTATTACCATGACAAGCAACACGGCATGCTGGCCTTTTCTTCCGATTTGAGCGCTATTCTGGCTACAGGGTTGCCCACTCTCAAGGTAAATTGGCGAGCCGTCAACTCGTTTCTTCATCTTGGCCATACCTTAGGAGCAGAGACTTTATTTGAAGGAATCTATCGATTACAGCCAGCTGAAGTTTTAGTTTTTCAAAACAACAGGGTGCACCTCTCACAGTACTGGAGTCCGAGTGAACTAGGTGTCCGAGAGGAGATGACACTGGATCAGGCGATTGATGGTTGTGTCGATCTGTTTCGCCAATCTATTCAGCGCCGTATCAATACAGCAGATTCAGAGCACATGTTGCTATTAAGTGGCGGCCAAGATTCACGTCATATTGCTGCAGAGCTTAAACATCAAGGCCTTGATTTTACCGCTTATACGACGACTGGTTTTAAACCATCCATTGAAGACAAGGTTCTTGCAAAAGATTTGGCTGATACTCTTGGCATTCCCCATGTTTATGTTCCGCTGCCCAAAGATGGATTTTTAAGTCGCTATTGGCCACGCGCTCATGGCCAAGTCGATTATGAGGTGGATCTTCACGAATGGATTCTGCCATTGGTTGATGCGCTTCCAAGTCAACCGCATATCAATTTTGATGGCATTCTTGGTGATGTTTGTCTGGCGTCTGTCTATCTGAACTCTCAAGATTATCAACTTGCCAGAACTGGTCAACTTGACACGTTGGTTCGCGGCTTAGTTGATAGGGAATATTGGCCACCAATATTTCACCCCTCCATTACAAAACATCTTGATCGTGAGGTTCTTTATGATTCGATTAGAGAACAATTTCAGGCATTTGAAGGTCATCCTAACTTAATCAGTTTAACCTATATGACGATGCGAACAACACGAGCAATCAGTTTGTTTGCATTTAAAATGGTTTTGCCGAAAGCT
>MAXR01000192.1 GCA_001751155.1 Desulfuromonadales bacterium C00003068
AAACCCTTCAAGCTCGACGAGGTCAAAGAGGCCTTGCAGGACGTAGGCATCCAAGGCCTATCCGTTATCGAAGCCAAAGGGTTTGGTCGCCAAAAAGGCCACACGGAACTTTATCGCGGCGCGGAATACGTCGTGGATTTCCTGCCCAAAGTGAAACTCGAAATCGTCATGGCTGACGATCAGGTCGAGGGCGCTATCGAAGCGATTATTAACGCAGCTAAAACCGGCAAGATCGGCGACGGGAAAATTTTTGTTTCCGACATTGAACAAGCCATCCGTATTAGAACCGAAGAAGACGGCGTAGAAGCCCTCTAAAATAAGGAAAAGACCATGAGTGACATTCAAAACGTCCTTGATACCATCAAGGAGCATGACGTTGAATATATCGACATCCGCTTCACCGACCCGCGCGGGAAGTTACAGCATATCACGATGATCAAAGACGAAGTCGACGCCGATTTCCTTGAAGAGGGTTTGATGTTCGACGGCTCCTCCATCGCTGGCTGGAAGTCCATTGACCAGTCCGATATGAAACTGATTCCTGATTGCTCGTCCGCCTATATGGACCCGTTCTACGCCGAGAAAACCCTCTGCATCCATTGCTCGGTCCACGAACCGGATACGGGCGAAGCATACTCCCGCGACCCACGCTCCACCGCTGAAAAAGCCGAGGCCTATCTGATGGCGTCGGGCATTGGTGACACAGCATTCTTCGGTCCCGAAGCCGAGTTCTTCCTGTTCGACGATGTACGTTTCTCCAACACAATCAACAAAGTATCGTTTGAAGTTGATGCGGCGGATGCTTCGTGGAACACAGACACGCAATACGAAATGGGCAACATGGGCCATCGCCCGGGCATCAAGGGCGGCTACTTCCCTGTGAACCCGACCGACGCGAACCACGACATCCGTGGCGAGATGCTCTCGACCATGAAGCGCATGGGTATCAAAGTTGACAAACACCACCACGAGGTTGCGTCCTGTCAGCACGAACTCGGTATGGTCTTCGGCACGCTGGTGAAACAGGCCGACAACTTGCAGAAATACAAGTACGTCATCCACAATGTCGCCCACGCCTACGGCAAATCCGCGACATTCATGCCCAAGCCGATCTACGGCGACAACGGCACAGGAATGCACGTGAACATGTCGATCTGGAAAGACGGTAAACCTTTGTTTGCTGGCGACAAATACGCAGACCTGTCACAAGACGCGCTGTACTTCATCGGCGGCATCCTGCAACACGCCAAAGCGTTGAACGCGTTTACCAACCCAGCAACTAACAGCTACAAACGCCTTATCCCGGGCTTCGAGGCCCCTGTGCTTCGCGCATACTCGGCATCAAACCGTTCAGGCTGCGTTCGTATTCCTTGGGCTGAATCGCCAAAGGCAAAACGTGTCGAAGCGCGTTTCCCTGATCCGGCAGCCAACCCATACTTATGCTTCGCAGCATTGTTGATGGCTGGCCTTGACGGTATCAAAAACAAGATCGATCCGGGTGAAGCTTCTGACAAAGATCTCTACGATCTGCCACCAGAAGAAATGGCTGGTATCCCGACTGTTTGTGCATCGTTGCGCGAAGCCCTTGAAGAGCTTGAAAAAGACATGGACTTCCTGACGGCTGGTGACGTGTTCACCAAAGACCAGATCGAAGGTTATGTGGATCTGAAGTGGGACGAAGTGTACCAAATGGAACACACCCCGCATCCGGTTGAATACGGAATGTATTACAGCTGCTAGTTTTGCCGCCGGCAGAATTGATTAGGGCCTCCACGTCGGAGGCCCTTTTTTATTGATTCCAGTGCGATTAAATTGGTGTCGAAAATAGCGGTCCTTACCTAGCTAACCTCAATTTTGAGGCCTGAGTTTGATCGTATTCTAAAATGGACACCACTATTGACTGCTATCGTGTAGATTTGATCTTTGGTTTCAAAATCAGAAATCCGTAAACCATCAAACCAACTTGAACCCCGAGCGCGAGCAGGAACCCGATGATATGAACCTTTAACGAGGCTAAGTCCTGACTTATGAAATAGCCGATCGTAAGCACACCGACAGGTATATTAAGCAGTACGCTCACCACAAAACCGGGATTGTATCCCTTGGTAAGATACATACCGACATGCGAGGATGCGTTGATAATTGAAAAATATACGATCCACAGGCCGACAGAAACACCAAATTGCCCAGCCAGAATTACCGAAACCGGATAAGCGACAAAGATAACCGGAACATTGATCCAGAGAACCGCTGTCTTTGTCATTGGAAATTCCGGCAAATCGGAACCCAAAACATTCTTGTTGAAGTATTCAAGAAACCCGCCGGGATAGATGTACTCTTCGAACTGGTGCAAAAAATAGACCGGCACGTGTAGCCACAAGAGCAATAGCGCTAAATCCATTTTGTCTCGAAACAGAAGAAGCATTGTTATAAAGTAGACAGCCAGAAACGGTGTGGAAACAGGCCAATTATTCTTGAGCCAGAGGTACGGGTTACTGTTCATACCAAAACACCAGTCATTGTTTACATACATAAAAGGACGCTCGAATGAGCGCCCTTTCAGTTATCTTAGTAATCTTTTGTAACCCGCAGATAAGGCTTCAAAACCTTAAGATCAGGATACTTAGCCTTCGCATCTTCCATGCTAACCGAAAGCGGTACGATAACCTCGTCACCCGGGCGCCAGTTGGCTGGTAGGGCAACCGTTTTCTCGTCCGCAATCTGAAGCGCGTCAATCACACGCAAAATCTCGTCGAAATTCCGGCCCACGTTCATAGGATACGTCATAGTCAGGCGAATTTTGTTATTTGGATCGATAATGAATACCGAACGCACCGCCTCGGTCGTGTTAACTTCAGGGTGGATCATGTCGTACAACGTCGCAACGGAGTGACTTGCATCATCGATAATAGGGAACTGCAAATCCGTGTCTTGCGTCTCGTTAACGTCGCTAATCCACTTGTTGTGCTCTTCAACAGAGTCAGTCGATAGGCCAAGCGGCAAAACATTACGCGCCGCAAAATCTGCGGCATGTTTCGCTGTCATACCCATTTCAGTCGTACAAATCGGCGTAAAATCCGCGGGATGGCTGAAGAAAAACACCCAAGAGTTNNCCACTCCAGTCGTGCAGGTTAATCTCGCCTTTTGTGGTGTCAGCTGTGAAGTTCGGGGCTGTATCGCCTAATCGTAATGTCATGTTCTGTCCTTTACATTCCTAATTGCGGCGCGATGTCGTGCTGTTGTTGAAACTCACATAAGCAACCTCTGTCAGATATAAAGAGTAATGCGACATCAGCTACAACTAAACCCGACATCATTCCTCACGTTCGCGTAACAGGATGTTGCAACGGCTTGCACATGCCCCTCCAAGGCCTAGATTAAAGGCAAGCAAAAAGGAATATGCAATGCCAAGTGATAAACT
>MAXR01000193.1 GCA_001751155.1 Desulfuromonadales bacterium C00003068
GGCTACCCTTAGTGCGTAATTTATCCAACATGCGAGAGACATGACGCGCATTGCGACCAATTTCATTCAGATCTTTTTTAAAGGTATCAATCTCCTCAATCACTGTGATGGGGATATACACCTCATTGTCTTCAAATTTAAGATAAGCTTGAGGATCATGTAACAACACGTTGGTATCAAGGATAAACTTTTTGGTCATAATACCTCACCAGCTGGAGTCAATGAATCAAACAGATGCTGCAGACAAAGAGTCACCAATAATTTCAGTTATTGCAGTCAACAAACAATCGACCTCTTCTTGCGTATTAAAATAACCTGGACTGATGCGAATCGTCCCCTGAGGAAACGATCCGATGGTGCGATGAGCGTCAGGAGAGCAGTGCAACCCAACCCGCGCGCCAATATTATAATGATGATCGAGTAAAAAACCCACTTCCGCAGGATCTCTTTGATCAATATTGAATGACACGACACCACCCTCAGCTTCAACAGGGCCATAAAGGATGACCTTATCTTGCAAAGACAACCCTTGGCGTAATCGATTCGTCAACTCTTGTTCATGCTGGCGGATGGCGGTCATACCGACCTGTTCAACAAAATGGATACCAGCACTAAGTGCCGCCAGAGCAGGTGTATTTAATGTACCACATTCAAGATGTTCTGGCATCTGTTCAGGCTGTGTTAGTTGGCTTGAAAACGTGCCCGTTCCACCATATTTAAGTGGTTTAAGATGTAGTTTCTTATCAACGTACAAAAAACCAACCCCCTGTGGCCCCATTAACGACTTATGTCCCGGTGCGGCAAGGAGGTCAATGGCCATCGCCTCAACATCAATGGGAAACACTCCCGCACTCTGGGCCGCATCAACCATAAAGGTGATCCCCTGCTGGNNCCAGCACTCTGGGCTGCATCGACCATAAAGGTGATCCCCTGCTGGCGACACCAAGGGCCAATTTCATTGATCGGCTGCAACGTCCCAGTTACATTGGAACAGTGACTTAAGATAACAAGTTGTGTTGAAATAATACAAGCCGTCTGAATGTCTTCGAGAGTGACACGACCGGTGTGATCGGCCTGCACTTTTACAACCTCAACGCCACGTTGCTGAAGTTCATATAATGGTCGCGCCACAGCATTGTGTTCCATACTGGTCGTTACAACGCGATCTCCAGGTTGTAACAACCCGAACAAAGCAACATTGATGGCTTCAGTGGCATTGGAGGTAAAGGCGATTTGGGCACAATCACGAATATTAAAAAATCGAGCCAGATCCAACCGAGCAGTCAAAACAATTTTAGCTGCTTGATGGGCTAAATAATGACCCCCACGGCCAGGGTTAGCACAACATGTACGGGAGATATGATCTTGGACAAGATAAACTGATTCAGGTTTGGGGAAAGAGGTCGCTGCATTATCTAAATAAATAACATTTTTCTCGCCAGACTCACATGACATGGTGTGTTCCAAATTTGAAGAATTGCGGCAAATAAGATGCCAAAAATAAAATTACATGACAAAAATTTTCCATATTTTTCTGAAACTACCACCCTGCTTAGGTTTAGGCAACTCCATTTCATTACACAACAGATCGAGTACAACGATTCGGACATTAACTGCGTTGACAGCCACGACATATTGTGTTCTAAATCCAACCTCACACACAATGTAGTAAAAGGTTCCCCTCTCAAAAAGGACACGCACATGTCAAAGAGTATGAAAAACACGGCTTTACCCCTCACTAAAAATGCCCTAACTGTCCTCGAACGTCGCTATTTGAAGCGTGACGAAAAAGGGAACGTTTTAGAAACTCCAGCAAACATGTTTGAACGTGTTGCTCAAGCCATTGCTGGCGCCGAAACTGAATTTGATGCCAAAGCAGATGTTAAAAAAATATCTGCCGATTTTTATGACATGATGGCCAATCTTGAGTTTTTACCAAACTCTCCAACATTGATGAATGCAGGTCGCGAATTGGGTCAATTATCAGCCTGCTTTGTACTGCCAGTTGAAGATTCAATGGAAAGTATTTTTGAGGCAATCAAAAATACCGCTTTGATCCATAAAAGTGGCGGTGGCACAGGTTTCTCATTTAGCCGTATCCGCCCCGCTAATGATGTTGTGATGTCAACTAAAGGTGTTTCATCAGGGCCACTATCATTCATGAAAGTGTTTGATGCGGCCACTGAAACCATCAAGCAAGGTGGAACCCGGCGCGGCGCCAATATGGGTATTTTGCGTGTTGATCATCCTGATATCATGGATTTCATCATGTGCAAACGGGATCAAACCGTACTGACAAATTTCAATATCTCTGTTGGTATGACGGAAGCTTTTATGGAGGCCGTTAAAACAGATAGCGAATATGACATTATCAGCCCTCGCACCGGTGAAGTGTGCAACCGTATGTCTGCGGCAAAGGTCTTTGATCACATCGTTGATATGGCTTGGAGCAACGGTGAACCTGGAATAATCTTCCTTGATCGCTTAAATCGTGACAACCCAACACCACACATTGGTCAGATTGAAAGTACCAACCCATGCGGTGAACAACCATTGCTGCCTTACGAATCGTGCAACCTCGGCTCAATTAACCTTTCCAAAATGATCAAAAATAGTCAAGTAGATTGGGATAAGCTCAAAGTGACTGTTCAGCATGCAACCCGTTTCCTTGACAATGTAATTCAAGCGAACAACTATCCCATTCCTGAAATAGCTGAGATGTCGCTGGCCAACCGTAAAATTGGTCTCGGTATTATGGGCTGGGCCGACATGCTTATCCTTTTAGGCATCTCCTATCGTGAGCAAGAAGCAACCGATCTCGGTGCCAAAGTGATGAAATTTATCAACGATGAATCTCATGCTACCTCACGACAATTAGCCAAAGATCGGGGCGCATTTCCTAATTTTAAAGGGAGCGCATTCGACACCCGTCACGAACCAGAGATTCGTAATTCTACCTGCACCACCATTGCGCCAACGGGTACAATTTCCATCATCGCCAATAGCTCAAGCGGTGTCGAGCCACTTTTTGCGGTTTCTTATGTTCGCCAAGTGATGGACGATGACATTCTCGTTGAAGTAAATCCATTATTTGAAAAGATTGCCAAAGAGCGTGGATTTTACTCTCTTGAACTGATGAAACTGATCGCTGAAAAAGGGACTATTGCAGACTTTGATCAAATCCCTGAAGATGTTCGTCGTGTCTTTGTTACCGCGCACGACATCACCCCTGAAGACCATATCCGTATGCAAGCGGCATTTCAACAACACACTGATAATGCTGTGTCTAAAACAGTCAACTTTTGCAATGGTGCCACCCGTGACGATGTGTCCAACGTGTATCAGCTTGCGTACCAAAGTGGCTGCAAGGGGGTAACAATCTATCGCGATGGCTCACGTGACCACCAAGTATTATCGGTCAATAAATCAGCTAAATCATCAGAAATAGATATTCCGATGGAAAATAAAAAAGATGGCCGGAAGCGGGATCGGCCACGCACATTAAACGGTGCCACCTACCAGATGGAAACAGGCTGCGGCCCCCTATACATCACTATCAATGAAGACCCACATGGCTTATTTGAAGTTTTCACCACCATGGGCAAAGCTGGAGGTTGTGCTGCTTCACAATGTGAAGCCTTAGGTCGTTTGGTTTCCATGGCATGGCGTAGTGGAGTTCAAGCACGCCAGACAGTGAAACAATTGGTTGGAATTTCATGCCATAAGCCCGCTGGTTTTGGTGCAAACCGCATCACCTCCTGTGCCGATGCATTAGCCAAAGCGATCCAAATGCATATGCAAACGGAAGATGAAGAGTACCACAAACACATTGCGGGTGGTGGTGCATGTCCGGAGTGTGGCGGCCCTGTCGAGCACGAAGGTGGTTGCAGTGTGTGTCACTCTTGTGGCTACTCTGAATGTGCTTAACGTTTCAACAGTAAGCGAAAGAACCGATTCCATATCGGATTAACACTCAAAAACAATAAGGCAGGAAGGGCAACCTTCCTGCCTTATTTTATTGTTCCGCACTTTCGGCCATTTTCAGTTGAATCTGTTGATAAAAATCACTTGAGAGCGCACTTGGCTTGCCTTTTTTATCCATTATAAGATGGCGCGTTGTACCATGTGCGATCTGCGTACCCTTTTCGTCAACAACACAATAGCTAAACTCCATCAACCGTTTTCTGAACCGCTTTAAACAGGTAACAACCGTCAATTGATCTTCATAATAGGCTGGTTTGGCATAACGACTGGTTAAATCAACAACCACAACAAAATAGCCCTGCTTTTCCCACTGACTGTAGGCGACACCGACTTTGCGTAAAAAATCAGATCTCCCCTCTTCGAACCAAACGGGATAAACAGAGTGGTGAACAATCCCCTGAGCATCTGTTTCAGCATAACGAACGCGAATTTGTGTACGGTGTTCCATCATTAACGATCTCCACAATATAGAAAATGTCCTGAATTATTAATTGTCATTGCATGGCATGGGTATTTATATTACAAAACACTACAACTTCGATATGAAATAAACCAAATATGCGACAAGGTTACCATGTCCTTCGACTATTCAAAATTCATCTCTGACCCAAAACAAGTTGGAATCCTATCCACAGCAGATAGCAATGGAACGCCCAATTGTGCTGTGATTGGTTCGGCTGTTACGTCAGACGACAACCAACTCATTTTAGCATTAGGTGACAATCGCTCGCTGCAAAATTTACAGCAAAATCCTCAAGCGGTTTTCATTGCTTTTAAGGAAGCTGATTTCCTACCGGCCTGGCAAGGAATCAGACTCTACCTTAAACTAGAAGAGATCATCTACGATGGCGCACTTAAAGAGCAACGAGTTGCCGAGATTAAGCAGTCAGTTGGCAATCACGCTGCAAAAATGATGGTTGCTGCCGTACGATTTTCTATTCACGAAACACGCTCTCTTCTTGACGTGTCAAACTAACTCATGAATATTCTTCTCGTAAACCCACCTAATAGCGGTCGCAGCATCCCTGAAGAGCGCTACGGACTTGATTCTCTTAAGCAAATATTTCGCGGGGAACCTCTTGGTCTGGAAGTGTTAGCCAGTTACCTAGATAGACACGAAATAAAAATTGTTGATCTAAAAGCTGAACCACACAGCTTCAGCGACACGTTAGCTGAGTTCAAGCCAGACATCGTTGCATTTACAGCGATGACCTGTGAAGCGAACGCCGTCGTTGACTTGGCGCATCAGGTCAAACAGCACGGCAACATCATTACCATTGTCGGTGGCATTCACGCCAGCAACGACCCTGAGTTCTTCAATCAGAGTATGTTCGATTATGTTGTTATCGGATTAGGGCAACACTCGCTTCCTGAACTCGTAACAATGCTCAGTCTGTCAACAGGTCAGCAGCTCGCGGCACCAACAATCGCTGGGGTGGCTAAAACATCAGCACAACAACCGTTAACGTGGACAGCGAGGAAATTTAAAGCTAAGGATTATTCCCAAGCAAAAGCACCACGCTATGATTTAACCTCTCAATACCGCGACAGTTATTTCCTACCCAACTTACAGGTTCACATGGGCTATGTTGTCACGGCATACGGCTGCCCTTACCGCTGCTCATTTTGTTCAATTGCGGGTCAAGCTGGTGGCCAATACCTGTGTCAAAGTAACGAAAATGTGGTGCGCGACCTGCAATGCCTTGAGAATGTTCCTTTTGTTAGACTCGTTGATGCCAATACTTTTGGCTCTATTAGCCATGCACGGCAACTGTGCCGTTCAATTGAAGAGGCAGGGATCACTAAACAGTTTCTCATTGATGTTCGTGCCGACACCGTTGTTCGTCACCCTGAGCTATTAGAAGAGTGGAAAAAGATTGGCCTGCGTTCGGTGGTGATCGGCTTTGAAGAGATCAGTGATAAACGCCTCACGGCCATGAACAAAGAGGGAAGCACCGCGCTAAACAGCGAAGCACTTCGAATTCTAAATCAATTAGGCATCACTGTTGTGGGTGACTTTATTGTTGATCCCGACTATGATGAAGCGGACTTTGATCAACTTGAAAATTATATTACCTCACACCAAATTGATCTCCCCATGTTAACCATTCTAACCCCGCTACCGGGGACTGAATTGTATGCGGAAATGAAACATCAAATATGTGAACACAATCTTGATTACTATACTTTGACCAATGCTGTAACCCCGACACGGTTAACTGAAAAACGTTTTTACAGTCGCTATTCTGACTTAATGCGTTCCTGTCATATAAAAGCTAAAATTTAGGAACATACATGGAAGCCTACATTACTGACATCTCTGCCTTTCTACCTAATTCTGCCATCAGCAACAACGAAATGGAGAGGATTCTAGGGTTAGTTGACAATATTCCGTCACGAACACGGCGTATTATTCTACGTAATAATAAAATCTTACAACGTTATTATGCGATCAACCCTGACACCTTTGAACTTACACACAGCAATGCTGAATTGACTGCTGAAGCGGTTCGCATGCTACGCCCTACTGCCGACTTCAAATTAGNNAATTAGATGAGATCGAGTGTTTGTGTTGCGGCACCTCATCGGCTGATCAAATCATGCCGGGTCATGCTTCAATGGTGCATGGTGAACTTGCCTGCGGCCCCTGTGAAGTTGTTTCAACGACAGGTATCTGCCTTTGTGGAGTCACAGCATTAAAACATGCATGTATGCAAGTTGCCCTTGGTGAGTCAAAAAATGCTGTTGCAACTGGTTCAGAGTTGGTGACAACATTCATGCGTGCTTCAATGTGTGGTCAGGTTGAACAGAAACGTTCAGAGGAGCTGCAAAATCAGCCGTCGCTCTCATTTGACGCTGATTTTCTACGTTGGATGTTATCAGATGGAGCTGGTGCCGCATTTATCAGCCCAACACCGTCAGAGGTGGGTCATTCACTAAAAGTGGAATGGATCGATCAACTCTCTAGCGCACATGAACTTGAAACCTGTATGTACGCAGGAGCAGTTAAAACTGAAACAGGGGAAATTAAAGGCTGGCGCTCATTTCCATCACTTCAACAAGCTGTCGATGAAAAAGCCTTTCTGATTAAACAGGATGTGAAACTTCTCAATGAAGAAATTATCCCCACGGCTGTAGACCGTGCACTGATCCCTATAGTAACCAAACGAGGTCTCAAATCAGAGGAGGT
>MAXR01000194.1 GCA_001751155.1 Desulfuromonadales bacterium C00003068
GCAGCAGGGTTACTGTGGTACGGATGATGCGTCGTTATTGGAATGGCAGGGAAAGACGGTCACGATGGTTGAGGGCAGCTATCGCAATATAAAAATTACTACCCCCGAAGATCTGCACATTGCCGAGGCATTTTTAGCGCTGTATCAGTCCTGTTCGTAAGAGTGCTGCCACCAATGGAAGATGGAGAGAGATCAATGGTTGCGATGAGAATTGGCCACGGCTACGATGTTCATTGTTTGGTCAGCGAGAGAAAGTTGATTCTCGGTGGTGTTGAGATTCCGCATCCCTTGGGTTTGCTGGGCCATTCCGATGCAGATGTTTTGCTCCATGCCATTTGTGACGCGATTCTTGGTGCTTTGGGCGCAGGTGATATCGGTCAACATTTTCCCGATAATGATGCACAATTTAAGGGCATTTCGAGTCTGAAACTGTTAAAAAGAGTGGTTGAACTTGCCTTTGAGTCTGGGTGGACTGTGGGCAACCTTGATACAACCTTGATCGCTCAGCAACCAAAGTTAGCACCCCATCTGGCAAAGATGGTTGAAAATATTTCATGCTGTTGCAATGTGTCACCATCGCAGATTAACGTGAAGGCGACGACCACTGAGCAGCTTGGTTTTGAAGGAAGGCAGGAGGGGATCTCGGCCCATGCCGTGGTTATTCTTGTCTCACAAACAGTTGAATCTGAACGAAAGGTCGTTGCACAGCTATGAGTACTGAGCCGCAAACAAAAGACTTTATCCGCAACATTGTTGCCGAAGATCTTAAAAATAATAAAAATGATGGTCGTCTAGTCACCCGTTTTCCCCCTGAGCCTAATGGTTATCTCCACATTGGTCATGCGAAGTCGATCTGTCTAAATTTTGGTGTTGCCGAAGAGCAGGGTGGCGTGTGTCATCTCCGTTTTGATGACACCAATCCTGTTAAAGAAGAGACCGAATTTATTGATGCCATTAAAACCGATGTCAG
Source organism: Desulfuromonadales bacterium C00003068 (assembly GCA_001751155.1). Classification (GTDB taxonomy): domain Bacteria; phylum Desulfobacterota; class Desulfuromonadia; order Desulfuromonadales; family Desulfuromonadaceae; genus Desulfuromonas. The sequence continues at coordinate 971 of MAXR01000194.1, forward strand.
TTGGTTGGGTTTTGATTGGGGTGAAAATGAGTATTTTACTTCAAGCTATTTTGAGCAGCTGTATCAATTTGCCAGCCAACTTATTGGTGCTGGTAAGGCGTATGTGGATGATCTAAGTGGTGAAGAGATGCGTAAAATGCGCGGAACTCTGACTCAGGCTGGCACCAATAGCCCCTGTCGAGAGCGCAGTGTTGAAGAAAATCTCGACCTGTTTTCGCGGATGCGCAACGGTGAATTTGGTGATGGTGAAAAGGTTTTGCGCGCTAAGATCGACATGGCCGCACCGAACATGAACCTGCGTGATCCCGCCATGTACCGTATTCTTGCACGCGCATCACCATCGCACCGGCAATGAGTGGTGTATCTACCCCATGTACGACTTCGCTCACGGCCAATCTGATTCGATTGAGCAGGTTACCCACTCAATCTGCACCCTTGAATTTGCCGATCATCGGCCATTATACGATTGGTTTATTGAGCAATTGGGTATCTTTGCCCCGCGCCAGTATGAATTTGCCCGCCTCAACCTCGGTTACACGGTGATGAGCAAGCGTAAGTTGCAACAATTGGTCGCGCAAAAACTCGTTTCTGGCTGGGATGATCCGCGTATGCCAACTCTTGTTGGTATGCGTCGGCGCGGTTTCCCTGCACGGGCGATCCGTACCTTTTGCGAGCGTATTGGTGTTGGCAAAAGTGATAGCTGGATCGACATGAGTGTTTTGGAAGATTGTGTCCGTGAACAACTCAACGAAACCGCTCCACGCGCTATGTGTGTTGTTGATCCGATCAAAGTTGTCATTACCGATTACCCCGAGGGCCAAGAGCAAATTCTCGATGCTCCCGTCCATCCGCAACAGCCTGAAATGGGTCGTCGTCAAATTCCATTTAGCCGCGAACTGTACATTGAGCGTAATGACTTTATGGAAGATCCACCGAAGAAGTTTTTCCGTCTCGGTCCTGGTCGCGAAGTGCGTTTGCGTAACAGCTATGTCATAAAGTGCAATGAATTCATTTGTGATGAACATGGTAAAATAATTGAACTGCATTGCACTCACGATGCTGCAACATTGGGCGCAGCCCCCGAGGGGCGCAAGGTTAAGGGGATTATCCACTGGGTTTCACAAGCTCACGCACTAAAAGTTGAAGTGCGTCAGTATGATCGTTTGTTCAATGTCGAAAGTCCGGGGGCGAGCAAAGAGGGTGTCGATTTTATCGATGAGATGAACCCCGATTCAATGGATATCATCCCCTGTTGTTACGCTGAACCAAGTTTGGTAAACGCTGAAATTGGCGTCCCTTATCAGTTTGAGCGTTTGGGTTATTTTTGCGCCGATATTGATTCGAAAACCGATGCGTTGGTGTTTAACCGTACTGTAACGT
>MAXR01000195.1:0-6136 GCA_001751155.1 Desulfuromonadales bacterium C00003068
TAAGTTCCTGAATAAGATCCTTGCCAGTCAGATCAGGCATGGTCTGGTCAGTGATCACCATGTCAAAGTGATCAGGGTTAGCCGTGAAGAGTTTCAGGGCTTCGGTGCTTTCAGTCATGGTCACCACCTGATAACCCATTTCGGAGAGCATCATTTCTCCCACTTTGGCCACCATTTCATCATCGTCAACAAAGAGAACCTTTTCGCTACCCTTGGGCATGTCTGCCTTTATTGATGTTGGTTCTACTGTTTTAGATTGTTCGATGATCGGGAAATAGAGGTCAAATGTGGTTCCTTCTCCGAGGGTGCTATTGACCTTAATCAAGCCATCATGCTGAGTGACAATCCCCTGAACAGTGGAAAGCCCCATGCCCGTCCCTTCATACATCTCTTTGGTGGTGAAGAATGGATCGAAGATATTTTCTTGAGTTTCGGAAGACATCCCACAACCGCTGTCTTGGATGCTGATTTTTGCATAGCGACTGGACTTGTTCTGATCCAGATTGGGGAAATCTTTGTCCGTCAGTTTGACAACGTCGAGAATAATATTCAGGTCCCCTTTTTCATCCATGGCATGGACAGCGTTGTTGTAGAGGTTTAGGAGTATTTCTTGAATCTGCGAGGCATCAGCATTGATCTTGGTGTGGTAACTCTCAGGACTAATACTTTGATTCAATTGAATCGTGCTGGGAATCGTTGCACCTAAAAGCTTCATGGTTTCATCAATAATGAGTGCTAATTGGAGTGAAGCCTTTGCCTGAGATTCCTTACGACTGTAGGTCATGATCTGCCTAACAAGATCTCGGGAACGCATGATGGCAATCTTGGCATTATTCAACAATCCATTGATCTCAGGATTATTCACTTTAAGCTGTGAAAGTTCTACATTGCCAAGAATAATAGAAAGATTGTTGTTGAAGTTGTGGGCAATCCCACCGGCCATGGTTCCAACTGCTTCCATTTTATATTTTTGCCGCAGTTGGGTTTCGAGTTCTAACCGATCTTGTTCGGCTTGTTTGCGCTCGGTGATATCACGGACAGTAGAAAGGATATAGGTTCGATTATCTAATTCTATGTGGGCAGCATTCACTTCAACCGGAAACTTTTCACCTGATTTTTTTATGTGGGTTAATTCAAAGGTGGCATAACCTTGGGTGAGAATCTCTTGTCTTGCGGTGCATTCAATTTGTTCCAAATTATCATCAGCGTGATTAAGATCTTTAGGGGCTAGCTGCAAGAGTTCTTTGCGACTATACCCATAGCGCTCCACTGCTTTATCATTAACTTCTGAAAAGTTTGCATAACCATCGGGCAAAATTTCATGCAAAAAAATGGCATCGCTCTGATTGTTTAAAAGGACACGGAATTTGTTCTCACTCTTCAGCAGAGCGTCTTGCGCGCGCTTGCGCTCAGTGATATCTCTGAACTCAATAACTCGGGCTTCATGTCCCTGATAAGGAATATTCTTGCCTCTAATCGCCAAAGGATAGATTGAACCATCCTTGCGGATGCCTTCAACTTCATACCCTTTATCGTACCCACTGTTAATGTTTCTTAGCACCAAGTCTAGTGAATCTGGAGCAATCAGCTTAAGCCCATCCATCCCGATAAGTTCATCGTGACTAAAGCCAGTTATTTCAGATAGGGCATGGTTGCAATCGAGAATTAATCCTTGGTCATGAATAATGACACCGCCAAAGGTTGCATCATGGAGTGCTTTAAAACGTGCTTCACTTGCACTTAACTCGAACTTGGCTAGTTTACGCTCTGTAATATCTCGGTTGCTACTGCGTCGCCCCACATAATGACCTTGTTCATCATAGACAGGATTGCAATGATGGTCTATCCAGCGTTCTTCACCTGCTTTGGTAACAATAGGAAATACTAGGGAATGGGTTGATATTTGCTGTTTACTTTTATCTATAAAATGCTGCTGAACAGTCTCTACGTACTCAGGCTGAACTAGATCAAACAATAATTGTGAGTGAGTCCTAAATTCATCCTGGGTATAGCCGGTAACCTGTTCACAGGATGGTGAGATGTAGATGTAATTTCCTTCTGGATCGGTCCAAGATTCCCAGTCATGAGTATGATCAACAAATAGCTTAAATTTAAGTTCACTGTCGCGCAATTTCTTTTCTGCTTGTTTACGTTCAGTGATATCCCTGAATGCAGCGACGCGAAAATCCTCAGTTTCAGTTACAATATTTCTCGCTTCAATTTCAATAGGAAAAAGTGTGCCATCTTTTTTTCTCCCCATCACCTCATAGGGCCTGGTCACACTGTTTTTTATGTTCTCATAGACTTTCGATTGAGACTCAGGTGCAATTAATAGCTCAACTCCATTCCTGCCAAATAATTCGTCTTTTGTATAACCAAACATCCTAACGAGTGAGTCGTTGACATCAGTTATTATTCTTTTATGATTAATCAGGATACCTTCAAATGTGACGATGGAAAGTTTTTTAAACCGATCCTCACTCTCCGTCAGTTCCTGCACAGCTTGTTTACGTTCAGCAATTTCCTCTAAAAGTTGATCGTTAACTCGCTGCAGTTTTTTACTGCGCTCTTCCACCAAAGCTTCAAGGTGATCCTTATGGTGCTGTAGTTCGTTTGTTAACCGCTTTCGTGTTAGTGCTTCGACGAAAGGGACAGAAAGGGCTTCAATTCGATCTTGATCTTGCTGGCTATAACCACCTTCTTTGTTGCCCAAAGCGATCATGCCAAACGTCTTACCATCACGTATGAGTTGAACGCCTAAAAAAGAAGTTAAAGGTGGATGCCCCGGTGGAAGTCCTACCCTGAATGGGCCAGTGTCCAAATTGTTGAGAATTAAAGCAGATTTTTCCGTTAGGACCTTTCCCCAAATACCACGAATCTCCATATTGCTAAGAAGGTTCAAGGCATCTGCTTTATCGACTTTGCAAACATGCCAACCAGGATCACTTATTGCTATGGTATCTAAACGACCCGAAGAATTTACCTCGCCAATAAATCCAAATTGACTCTCGGTTATTTCTTCAGCGACTGAAAGGCAGGAGGCTGCTACGTGTGTATCTGTTTCACAAGTCACAGCGTCTTGAAGAACCCTGTTGACTGCCTGTGCTATGGTGTTTTCTGCAAATGTCTTTTCGGCCTGTATGCGCCCACTGATATCGACGCCAAGAGAAAGCAACCCAACAATGGATCCATCAACATCTTTGAGTGTCTTGTTATACCACTCAATTGTGAGCTCCCGTCCATCCTTGGCCACAATGGAATTGACTTGTCCTCTGACATCAATATCAATAACAGCTGTCTTGAATACCTCACGGATTTCGGCATGGTCGGCTGGGGGCAAAAAGGTATCGAACCAGTCCTGGCCCTTGACCTCAGCTTCCTTGTATCCAGAGATTGTCTCCATATAAGGGTTGATCCGGCAGATGCGGCCTTCGACATCCAATACCAAAACAATCATTTGTGCCGTATCAACTAGGTTGGAGTTAAAGGCTCTCTCCTCCTGAAAGGCTTGTTCTGTCTTTTTGCTTTGCGAGATATCAACATGGAGTCCGACAAAGCGAGTCGGGTTGCCGGCTTCATCGCGGTCGGTAATCTCACCCTGCGCCAGTATCCACATCCAGCTGCCAGATTTGGTTCTAAATCTAAATTCAGCGGCATAGGTTTCTAATTCCCCAGCCAGATATTGCTGAATTGCCTTTTTAGCCGCAGCAAGATCGTCAGGGTGAACCCGCGCCTCCCATTCTTCAAATTTATGTGGAAACTCATCGGGTTCATATCCCGCAATCCGATAATAATTTGGACCAAAGGAGACGACCTCTTCAGAGATATGCCAATCCCAAATTCCAGATTTTGCCCCTTTAAGAGCTAAAGAGAGTTGCGGTGATTGATGATGAGCACCTTGCATAGACTATCTCCCAAGAATAACGGACAAACACGATGTTGTTGAAGGTGAGAGGGGGATTAATATTATACAATATGCCTTGATATGAATAAAAATAGAAGAAAATATATTGCCCACAGCTGTCCTTAACTGTAAGGGCATATATAAAATTCAAAACTTAGCGGTTATGAAATGGGAAGATCGCGTTTTTTCACAACGAACTACCCCGCAGTGTCTCGCGGCAACTATCTTGTCCGGTTTGCGGGGTCGGACCACGATAACTAATTGAAATCAACGGTAAAAAAACACGTTTATTGGCTAATTCTCGCCAAACCAATTTCATCCAATTTTTGCAACAACATGGTTTTATCAATCGGCTTAACAATGTATGCGTCGCACAACTCTTTAAATGAATTCATTACATTTTTAGGATCATCCAGTGCCGTAATCATAATGATCTTTGCTCCATAGGTCGAAGTAACACCTCTACCCTCTTCTGATTTGCGAATTTTTTCAAGAGCCTTAACCCCATCCATCTCTGGCATCATTATATCAAGGCAAATCAGGTCATATGGCTGCCCATCTTTGAGTGCTGAACGTACAGCAGAAACAGCCTCCGTGCCATTAACCACAACATTTGTCGTACCATACTCCTGTAAAAAATTTTCCAGAATAAGACGGCTGGTTAAATCATCTTCTGCGATTAATATTTTCATAACATATCCCCTCTGATTAAATATTTAACTACCAGCTTCCATAACATTCTTTAACCGTTCAAACTCTCTTTCAAGATCTTCCAATGCAGCATTCAGATCCACAATATTGCCCATTTTTTCCATCATAAAAGCTACTTCGCGCAGCAGATCTCCCCCTGCGTTAGCAGCCGCGCCCTTGATAGAATGCGCCAGTAGTTTAGCACCTTGCAAATCACCATCATTTAGACAATGCCTTAACAGATCAATCTGCTTTGGAGTATCCTCCACAAACGCAGCAATAACAATTTGTAGCAAACTTTCATCATCCGCCAAACGCTTTAACATAGCGGCACGATTAAAAACAACCATACCAGTATATCGGCTCTCAAGATTTGATGATGTTTCTTGTGCATTTTGCATGATTCCCCCAATGTTTTATTTAACTACAGGGTGTTCATCCACTTACAGCCACTTTTTTAATATACTAAGCAATATTTGTGAATCAATTGGCTTGGCAATATAATCGTTCATTCCAAAATTTAGATATTTTTCACGATCTCCCTGCATAGCATTGGCCGTCATAGCTATTATAGGTATCTCATGATCACGCACCTTGGATCCATTATCACGAATGTGACATGTCGCCTCCAAACCATCCATCACTGGCATCTGTATATCCATCAAAATCAGATCATAGCTAATCGTTTCAAGCACCTTGATCGCCTCGGCACCGTTGGTCACTACGTCTGCCGACAGACCATATTTCCTGAGAAGACCCAACATTACCACCTGATTGGTTACGTTATCTTCGACCACCAATATACGCACATGTTTCTGGGGCACACTCCAGTTCAGAAGAGGTATCGGTTCCTGTTTGCTGTTGTTTTTGCTGCACTTGTTTGTAAAAGTGGACTGTAAACCAAAACTCCGAGCCTAGCCCTTCTGTACTTTCCACACCGATGCCACCGCCCATCAATTCACTAAGCTGCTTGGAGATAGCCAAGCCCAGACCGGTGCCACCATATCCGCGCGTAGTTGAGCTATCGGCTTGAGTGAACTGTTCAAAAACACTATCCTGCTTACGTTGTGCAATACCAATCCCGGTGTCACGCACGGTAAAACGTATCACCACCTCTTTGTCTGTTTCAGATTCCAGATCTGCATATACGGCAATTTCTCCCTGTTGGGTAAATTTAAAGGCATTACCAACAAGATTGTTAAGTATTTGCAACAAGCGAACAGAGTCACCACGAAGCATGGGTGGCACCACTGGTGCAACAGCACAGGTAAATTGTAACCCCTTATTCTGTGCCATCAATACCAACGGCATGGCAAAATCATCCAACAGCACAGCCAGATCAAAATCGAGGATTTCCACATCCAGCTTTCCTGCTTCGATCTTGGAAAAGTCCAGAATATCATTGATCAACTTCAACAGCACAACGGCGCTGCTTTGTACACTTGTAGCAAACTGACGCTGCTCAACGGTGAGATCACTATCCAGCAGCAATTCCGCCATACCGATAACACCATTCATGGGTGTTCTGATTTCGTGACTCAT
>MAXR01000195.1:6240-7926 GCA_001751155.1 Desulfuromonadales bacterium C00003068
TTGGCTTATATTTTACCGTCACCCCATCTTCTACAACATCTTTCAAGCGGCAATAAGGACATGGATGATCCAGACCGGCGACCGATGAAAAACATATTTCCCCGCATTGGTCACCAAACCAATCAATCATAGTATGGTTCATATCACATACACGATAATCTGCATCTACTACAAATATCCCTATCCCACTATCATCAATTACCTTGAGATGTTGCTTTAACTGTTCCTTTCTCTCACGTAATTCTTCCGAAAGATGCATCGTTTCAGAGATATCTACCAGATAGCCCTGATAGTGACTGGCACCACCCGTATCGTCGTAGATAATCGTGGTATAATGCTGCACCCAAACGGGTGTTGAATTTCTGGCAACAAGTCGATATGGCTTAAGCTTAAAAAATTGTTGTTTCCCTTGCGTTGCGATAGCCACCTCTTTTACTACCATCGCCAAATCGTCTGGATGAACAAGATCTGCGTAACAAATTGAAGCGGTCAAAAACTCCCGATCTGCATAACCAAGAATATCGACAACATTATGGGATATCTGATCAACAAGCCATCGCTCACGATTATGAAAGGTGACAGTCATAACTGACCCACACATAAAGATATCGCGCTCTTGCTGCAGTACCTGCAAAGCCTTTTGTGTCTTTTCTTGACTACGCCTCACTCTGGTACATTGAAACAAAATCAAGGCACAGCCCAATACCCACAGACCTGAAAACAACACTGCAATGACGACGATGTTAGTGTTGCGCTGAGCCAACAACTTAGTCATGGGAAGAGAGACAGCCACCCCGCCACGTATATCACCCACGGCGTAGCCCTGATCAGCATGGCATTTCAAACAACCTGCTTTCGTTACAAGCGGTCGCATATAGCGGAGAAATGGTTCCCCTTTGATATGGGTAAACTCCACCACTTCCTGGCGACCCTCTTCAAAAGCCAGAAGTGCCTTGTGTTCCCACCCATCGGCACTATTTTTAGAGCGCAGCGGGTTAAGGCTGGTGAGATGACCGGCAACGCCATAAAGTTCGGAAGAATATTCATTCATATGGCGAATCATATATGCTGGATTCATCAATGTCAGCATGGTGCCATCGGGCTTAACAATATCACGATACGGAACATGACTAAGGTTGGGATTGGGTGGCAATGTGTCACTCACTGAAGCATAGAGTCCGCCCATTGAGGACGCCCAAACACGAAAAGCCATATCTTTCTGAAAATGTCCGCGTGCTTCGGCAATGGCAACATCTCGTGTGACATGCTGCTGCCAATACATACTGAAACCAACAAGGAAAAAGCTAAGGAGTGTCCACAGGGTCAAAAAGAGGACAAGGCCCGGTTTTTTACGATTTTCAAGCAACTCGTCACTCATTGCACCAATTCTGTGCCATATATTTGGTGCTATGATCGGAGGTTTCATAAATAAGCCGTTGCCAGTTTAGGTTTAAGCAGCATGTAATCACCTTAATCGTCCAACCGGCTTGTTTAAATACGCTCCTTGAGCTGCTGGTCAGACAACGTTGCATCTGCATAAGTAATAACATAATGAGCATAAAGGGGCTATGCCAACTGGCGCAGCAAAACAAACTTACCGTACTCGTCTCCACCCACGATCCATGCGTGTACGAACAATTCGATCAGCTTGTGCGTCTCAAAGATGGCCGACTCGATTCCTCAACC
>MAXR01000196.1:0-5962 GCA_001751155.1 Desulfuromonadales bacterium C00003068
TTGCAATACTCGCTGAACTAGATCGCGCTGGTCTGATTCATCGTAATCTACCAACCGTACATTCTGCAACGATGGGCGAGGCGATTGACCAGTGGGATGTGGTTGCTTCAAACGATCCACAAGTTCGTAGACGCTATCTTGCTGCACCGGGGCGCAAAACATGTTTGCAACCCTTTGCCCAAGAAATGCTGTGGGACGATCTCGATCTTGATCGTGAAGCGGGTTGTATCCGTCAGCAGAAAGATGCTTACAGTCAAGATGGTGGTTTAGCCGTTCTCTATGGCAACTTGGCTCCCGAGGGATGCATTGTGAAGACGGCTGGAGTGGATGAATCGGTATGGACCTTTACTGGGCCCGCACGAATTTTTGAGAGTCAGGATGACGCCATTGATGGAATTCTTGGCGATCAAGTCAAAGCGGGTGATGTGGTACTGATCCGCTACGAAGGTCCAAAGGGTGGACCTGGTATGCAAGAGATGCTTTATCCAACCAGCTATTTAAAATCCAAGGGATTAGGGAAAAGCTGTGCTTTGGTAACGGATGGTCGCTTTTCGGGTGGAACTTCAGGGCTGTCAATTGGTCATGTTTCCCCTGAATCAGCCGAGGGCGGCACTATGGCCTTAGTTGAAAATGGCGACCGCGTCGTGATTGATATCCCGAATCGTGTTCTTCGAATAGATGTGAGCGATCAAGAGATTGCACAACGGCGTACTGCCATGCTGGCAAAAGGGGATAAGGCTTGGCAGCCAAAATCACGTCAGCGCGAGGTTAGTCGGGCACTGCAAACTTATGCCGCTACCACTACAAGTGCTTCACGTGGCGCAGTACGCGATATTGAACAACTGAAAAAGTAATTCTACATTTTGATTTGTTATAATTTTTAATTGCGACAATCCAGCTTTAGTACTGGAGGAGGAGGGTGAACGGTGAAAAAAACAGGATCTCAGATTTTACTTGAATGCCTGCGTTTGGAAGGGGTTGAAACCATTTTTGGTTATCCCGGCGGCACAGTTATTAACATTTATGATGATTTAATGGATTCTCCAATTCATCACATTTTGAATCGTCATGAGCAAGCGGCTGTTCATGCTGCGGATGCCTATGCTCGTGTTACCGGTGAAGTAGGTGTTGCTCTCGCAACGAGTGGTCCCGGTGCAACCAATACCGTCACTGGTATCGCAACAGCGTATATGGATTCAATTCCAATGGTTATTATTTGCGGTCAGGTTCCCACACCTTTGATCGGTAATGATGCGTTTCAAGAAGCTGACATGATAGGCATAACTCGTCCTGTCACCAAACATAACTATTTAGTTCGCGATGTTAAAGATCTTGCTCGCATTATGAAACAAGCATTTTATATTGCTCGAACTGGGCGTCCAGGACCTGTCCTCGTTGACTTACCTAAAGATGTTCAGATGGATTCAGCTGTTTTTGAATATCCTGAAACAGTTGAGTTGCGTGGCTACAAACCGACAATTAGTGCCAATCCTCGTCAACTGAAGAAAGCTATTCAGATGATTATGGAAGCGCGCAAGCCAGTTCTTTATGTTGGTGGTGGCGCGACACTTTCTGACGTTTCTGAAGATCTCTTGGCATTTGCTGAAATGATTCAAGCGCCTGTGACAACAACACTGATGGGGATGGCGAGTTTTCCTCAAACACATCCATTATCCGTTGGTATGCTTGGAATGCACGGGACATTCTATGCCAATATGGCAGTAACCGACTCCGATCTCCTTATTGCTCTTGGCGCACGTTTTGATGATCGAGTAACGGGTAAAATTGCTACATTTGCTCCCCATGCAAAAATTATCCATGTTGATATTGATCCAACGTCCATCAAGAAAAATGTTCGTGTCGACCTTCCTTTGGTTGGCATGTTGCAAGATGTTTTGCCTCGCCTCAATGAAGGTTTGCAAGAGAAGCGTGAAGAACTCGCTGAGGTTGTTGAGGCGACACAGGGGTGGCGCGAGCAGATTGCTCAATGGAAAGAGCAACATCCTATGGCTTATAAACAAACCAAGACAACGATTAAGCCACAGTATGTCATCGAGAAACTACGTGAACTGACAGACGATGATGCTATTATCACCACTGAAGTTGGCCAACATCAGATGTGGACGGCGCAGTTTTTCGATTTCATTCAGCCTCGTACCTTTGTTACTTCGGGTGGCTTAGGGACTATGGGCTTTGGTCTGCCGGCAGCATTGGGTGCCCAAGCGGCATTCCCCGAGCGTCAAGTGATCGATATTTCAGGTGATGGATCATTTCAAATGAACTCACAAGAACTTGCGACCCTAGTTCAATACCGTTTGCCTGTCAAAATTGTTATTTTAAATAATAACTTTCTTGGTATGGTTCGTCAGTGGCAACAGTTGTTTTTTGATAAGCGCTACAGTCAAACTTGCATGGAACTCCCCATCGATTTCGTCAAATTAGCTGAAGCGTATGGTGCAACAGGCTTACGAGCAACGAAACCCGAAGAGGTTGAGGCGATGATTAAAAAGGGTCTAGAAACTCCCGGTCCTGTCATCATGGAATTTAAAGTAGCTCGTGAAGAAAATGTGCTGCCAATGGTTCCTGCTGGTGCTGGTTTGAATGAGATGGTGTTGGTTTAACGGTGTTTGCTTCAGAGTAATGAAGTGACTGTTTTGACCCATTGTGAATGATTGAAAGTTTATCAGGGGCTGTGTTGAAGTGGCCTAGCTTTTTGACTCCCCTAAGGAGAGTGTTGTATGAAGCATACAATATCAGTTTTAGTTGAAAATGAATTCGGTGTGTTGCCGCGAGTTTCTGGATTGTTTTCAGGGCGCGGATTTAATATTGATAGTCTTTCGGTGGCTCCAACACTTGATCCAACGATTTCGCGCATGACCATTGTTACCAGTGGAGATGATCGGATTTTGGAGCAGGTGAGTAAGCAACTTAATAAACTGATTGATGTTATTAAGGTTATTGATTTTACCGAACAGGAATATGTTGAACGTGAGATGGTGATGGTTAAAGTTGCTGCTGAAGCTGAATCACGCGCTGAAGTGTTACGCATTGTTGATATCTTTCGTGCCAAGGTTGTTGATGTAACTGCTCGTTCCTATTCGGTTGAAGCCACTGGAACCCCTGAGAAGTTGAATGCTTTGATCGAAATGCTGCGGCCCCTTGGTCTTAAAGAACTTGTCCGTTCTGGTCCTATTGTTTTAGGTCGGGGCGCTAAGGCATGGAAGAGTGCCGAGTAATTCTTTTAGCTAGTAGATGCTGGGTTGCTTCTGGATATCAATTTCTATTTAAAAATAGATGTTTTTAGCCAGCCTTTACTGTGATATACCAACGAGTATTGATTTATGAACATGATAGGGGATGAGTTTTTGTCCCCTATCTCTCTTTTCCTCTTTTCAACAGGTGCAATGCGATGCGAAATAAGAATCAACCTATTGCGGTAGAAGGTTACCCTTTTATTGGCCTTTTTGCTTTTATAACAGTTGTATTTGCCTTGTTGGAGTGGAGTTTTTTTGCCGTCATCTTTCTTTCTTTGACTCTGTTTACGGTTTATTTTTTTCGTAATCCAGACAGGACTGTTCCTCAGGGTGATGATCTGGTGATCTCACCAGCCGATGGAAAAGTTGTTTTTGTTGATTTAGTTCAAGAAGATCGTTTTCTTAACGAACAAGTATTGAAAATCAGTGTTTTTATGTCCGTTTTTAACGTTCATGTTAACCGTGTCCCATGCTCAGGTAAGGTTGTTGACCAATTTTACAATAAGGGCCAATTTGTTAATGCTGCACTGGATAAAGCAAGCATTGAAAATGAGCAAGGTGGCATGGTGATTGAGACTGCTGCTGGGAAAAAACTATTGGTGGTGCAAATTGCAGGGCTGATTGCTCGCCGTATTGTCACGTATCCTGTCGTTGGCGACGTGTTAGAGCGTGGTCAGCGCTATGGCTTAATCCGTTTTGGTTCAAGGGTAGATGTGTATCTACCTAAAGATGCTGAGACAGATATTAAACTCGGTGATCGTTGTGTCGCCGGAGAAACCGTATTAGGTCGTCTCGTATGAGAAAAAGTCCACAACAGCGTAGAGAAAGCCTGAAAAAAGGGGTTTATATCCTGCCGAACCTCGTAACGTCTGGAAGCTTGTTTGCTGGTTTTTATGGCATTGTTTCAAGTATGAATGGTCGATACGATATTGCAGCTTGGTTTATCTTCATCTCTGCTGTGTTGGATGCTTTAGATGGTAAAGTTGCTCGAATGACTAACACCACCAGTCAGTTTGGTGTCGAGTATGATTCCTTGGCTGACCTTGTTTCTTTTGGTGTGGCTCCGGCGATCTTAATGTATTCGTGGGCATTACAGCCATTTGGTAAGCTTGGTTGGTTGGCAGCATTTCTTTATGTTGTGTGTGGGGCGTTGCGTTTGGCACGTTTCAATGTTCAGGTTGAAACAGTTGGTTCGAAGCACTTTATCGGCCTACCGATTCCCGCTGCGGCAAGTATGGTCGGTGCCTGTGTCCTGCTCTTTTACCACTTAGGTGGATCGGGCACGATTCGCATGGTATCGGTATTGATATTGATCTACTGTCTCGCTGTTTTGATGGTGAGCAATGTTCCGTATTATTCTTTTAAAGACCCTGAATTATTTAAAAGACGTCCGTTTGGCATGCTAGTTTTGGCAGTAGTGTTAATTATTGTCATTGTTGCTCAACCAGAGCTGATGTTTTTCTTGATATTTTTAAGTTATATTATGTTTAGTCCTGTTATTGCGCTGGTGGCCTATTTGCGCAAGCGAAGGCAGGAAAAAGTTTCAGAGGCCTAAACTAAATCTATTGAGAACGAAAAAACACATCAAACTCTATTTTGATGCGACTGTTTATTTGACTTAACTTTGATAGCTGTGTTTATGTTGTCTTACGTTAAGTAAAAGTGATGAAGAGGAGTAGTAAGCTTAAATCCTGTTTGAGAGAGCTGGCGGTTGGTGCAAGTCAGTACAGGTAAAAGCTGAACTCGCCTTGGAACTGCAATAGTGAACCTAAGTAGCTATTGTCGTGAGCCTGCGTTAAGGGATGTTATTGAGGGCTCTAATTGTTTGATGGAGCTGAAACAGGGTGGTACCGCGGAGTATTCAACAGGCCTTCGCCCCTGATCTATTGGGGGTGGAGGCCTGTTTTTTTTATGTCGTACGTATTTAATCCGCAACAGAAGTGAAAGGAGTAGTGCTGTGGAATCTGACCTAGGTGGTCTAGTCTTATTGTCGCAATATGGTAAAATAACCATCTGTTCCAGCGCTATTTTGGTTGCGGAGCATAAACTTTTTGGAGGGTTTTATGTCTGATACAAACAAAGTTATTATTTTTGATACAACATTACGCGATGGGGAACAGTCGCCCGGGGCGAGTATGACCATCGATGAAAAATTACGCATCGCCTTTCAACTTGAAAAAATGAATGTTGATGTCATGGAAGCAGGCTTTCCTATCGCTTCTATTGGTGACTTTGAAGCGGTCAAAAAAATTGCTCAAATGATCAAGGGGCCTCAGATCGCGGGTCTTGCTCGTGCTAACGATCAAGATATTGATCGTGCTTGGGAGGCTCTCAAGTATGCAGGAGATCGTGGCCGCATTCATACGTTTATTGCTACCAGCGATATACATATGAAACACAAGTTGAAAATGACAGAAGATGAGGTAGTCGAAACGGCAGTTAAGGCCGTAGCGAGAGCTGCAAGTTATACCGCAAATGTTGAGTTCTCGGCAGAAGATGCTGTGCGTACACGCTTACCGTTTTTAGCTCGCGTGATTGAATCAGTGATTGAGGCGGGTGCCACAACCGTTAATATTCCTGATACCGTTGGCTATACAATGCCTTCAGAGTATTATGCCATCATCACTTATCTTAAAGAAAATGTGGCCAATATTGATAAGGCTGTCATTTCGGTTCATTGCCATAATGATTTAGGTCTTGCTGTGGCA